>NZ_JBSIBZ010000030.1:0-86343 GCF_058245575.1 Streptomyces sp. UF-297
CGCGCGGCGGCGGCCGCGGCGCCTCCATGGTGGGCACGGTCGGCGCGGCGAGCGCGGCGGGCGGCTGGGGCGCGGGGGAGCGCGCGGCCGGGTACGGCCAGGGGTTCGGGCCAGTGCCCTACGGGCCGGACGACGCAGCGGCGCGGCGGCGCCGCCGTATCGCGATGTTCCTGTCCGGTGTGGTCGGCGCGCTGCTGGTCGTCGCCGCCGCCGTCCTCCTGCTCGACCCGGGAGCCGGCCAGGCGAAGAAGGCCGCGCCCAGCGCCTCGCCCTCGCAGAGCGACAAGCCCGCGCTGCCGGCCGGGGTCAAGTGCAGCGGCGCCGACTGCGCCGGCAAGGACCCCGAGCAGATGGGCTGCGGCGGGCGGTACGCCACCAGTACGTCCCGCGGTACGGCGGGCGGCGCCCTGATCGAGGTCCGCTACAGCAAGGTCTGCGGTGCGGCCTGGGCCCGTATCACCAACGCCGTGCAGGGCGACCGGGCCACGATTGCCGCGGGCGGCAGCAGTCAGCGGGCCACGGCGGGGGCGGATGGCGACGCGTATACGCCGATGGTCGCGGCGCCGGGGGGTCCTAAGAAGATCACTGCGTGTGGCAGGACGGTTGCGGGGGTGCAGGGGTGTGCGGCGCCGGTCGCGGCGGCGTCCTGAAGGTGGCGCCGGTACGTCGTCTGCGGGTGCGTCGTGGCTGGTCGCGCAGTTCCCCGCGCCCCTAAGGCATGCGCAGTTCCCCGCGCCCCCGAAAGATGCGCAGTTCCCCGCGCCCCTGAAGGTGCGGAGGCCCCCGCGTCCCTGAAGGTGCGTCGTTTCCTCGTGCCTCTGAGGAAAGACCGGAGGCGAGGGGATTGAGGGCGGGAATCGCGGGCAGGCGGACTGGTACCCCCCACGGGTGTGCAACTCGGCGGCTGCCCGCGCTCCCCCTCCTGGAGCGGGCGGCCGCCCACCCGGGGCGGTTGGAGACGTTCGAGTCGCGCGGGCCGGTGAGGAGTCCCACACCGGCCCGCCGTCTGCGCCGGGCGGAGGTCCGATAGCCTGACGGCCGAGTCTCTCGATACCAAGAGACCTCTCGACACCAAGAGACCTCGTTACAACAAGAGACCTCGGCAAATGGGCAGGGACACCCACCGCCACCCATGGTGGTCCGGGGGCTTGCCCCCGAAAACGTCGCGCAGGAGATCGCCATGACCCGCACTCCCGTCAATGTCACCGTGACCGGCGCCGCCGGCCAGATCGGTTACGCACTCCTCTTCCGCATCGCTTCCGGCCACCTCCTCGGCGCCGATGTGCCGGTCAAGCTGCGCCTCCTGGAGATCCCGCAGGGCCTGAAGGCCGCCGAGGGCACCGCCATGGAGCTGGACGACTGTGCCTTCCCGCTGCTCCGCGGCATCGACATCTCCGACGACCCGAACGTGGCCTTCGAGGGTGCGAACGTCGCCCTGCTGGTCGGCGCCCGCCCCCGTACCAAGGGCATGGAGCGCGGTGACCTGCTGGAGGCCAACGGCGGCATCTTCAAGCCGCAGGGCAAGGCCATCAACGACCACGCGGCGGACGACATCAAGGTCCTGGTCGTGGGCAACCCGGCCAACACCAACGCGCTGATCGCGCAGGCGGCGGCGCCGGACGTGCCGGCCGAGCGCTTCACCGCGATGACCCGCCTGGACCACAACCGCGCGATCTCGCAGCTCTCGCAGAAGACCGGCGTCCCGGTCTCGGAGATCAAGAAGCTGACGATCTGGGGCAACCACTCCGCCACCCAGTACCCCGACATCTTCCACGCCGAGGTCGCCGGCAAGAACGCCGCCGAGGTCGTGGGCGACGAGAAGTGGCTGGCCGACACCTTCATCCCGACCGTCGCCAAGCGCGGCGCCGCGATCATCGAGGCCCGTGGCGCCTCCTCGGCCGCCTCGGCCGCCAACGCCGCCATCGACCACGTCCACACCTGGGTCAACGGCACCGCGGCCGGCGACTGGACCTCCATGGGCATCCCCTCGGACGGCTCCTACGGCGTCCCGGAGGGCCTGATCTCCTCCTTCCCCGTCACCACCAAGGACGGCAAGTACGAGATCGTCCAGGGCCTGGAGATCAACGAGTTCTCGCGCGGCCGCATCGACGCGTCCGTCCAGGAGCTCACCGAGGAGCGCGAGGCGGTCCGCGCCCTCGGCCTCATCTGAGCCTGCGCCACCACAACACCGGGCCCCTGAGGGGGCAGTGAACCACCCGAGCCCGTACGGTCCCTCGCACAGAGAAACGGACCGTACGGGCTCGGTCATGTTCGGTTATGCTGCGTCCTCCAACTTTGCCAACTCGCCCGTCACGGTGGACATTCGGGGCCATGGGGGAATCCGGTGACACAGACGTACCTTTCGCATCAGCAGGGCTCTCCACAGGGCTCTGCACAGGGCGCTCCACCGGGGAGAGAAGGCGTCGCGCCCGTCGCCCCGAGCGCGAGTGAGGCCACCCGGCTGCTGTGCGCCGGCGCCTACCTCGACGACACCTTCCGCGACACGGTGATCGAGGAGCTCTACGTCCGCGAAGAGCGCATCGTCGCACCGTCGTTGGGCATGGACGCGGCCCGCGTGCTGGCCCACGCGCTGCGCGCCCGGCGCATGGAGCTGGGCTGGGCCGCGGGAATCCTGCTGCTGTGGGTCGTGGCGACCGTGCTGTCCTCGGGCCTGGCCGCCATCTATCTCGGGCCGGTCCTGCTGCTGTTCGTCGCGGCCCGGCTGCGCCGTATCGTCGCGCGGCTGCCGTGGTACGTACGCGCCGGGGTGTGGCTGCTGCGCTGGTACGGGCGGCTGTCCATGATCCTGATCGTGCCGATGCTGCTGGTGCTGATCTTCGGCAGCGACGACTTCGTCCCCGTCACCGCGCAGGACGTGCCGGGACTGCCGGTCTTCCCCGTGGAGTCCGCCCCCGACTCCGGCCGGATCGTGTTCGGGGCGTGGGTGACGCTGGCCCTGCCGCTCGTCCTGGCCTGGGCGGTGGCCACCCAACGCGGCCAGTTCGCGCGGTCGTTGGCGGCCGAGCTGTCCAAGGCGCGCTTCCCCGACATGGCCTCGGACCCGGCGGAGCAGGCCGAGGGCGTACGGTTTCACCGGCTGCGGCAGCGCATCCGTACCGAACAGCACGGGCCGCTGGTGATGTACCACTCCGCCCGCCCCTTCTGCGGCGCCGGGATCTCCTTCGAACCCTGGTCGCTGTCGGTGGAGTTGAAGCCGGACAAGGAGCGCAAGCAGCAGCCGCTGGACAACCGGGCGATCCTGGAGCGGATCGTGCCGATGGTGGAGGACCTGCGCGCGCCCTCCTCGCACGGCTCGCCCGAGGCCGCCGCCGCGGTGCGCGACCGGCTGCGCGAACTCCAGGTAGACCAGTGCGTGTTCCTGCCGGTGGACGGCCTGCCGAGCCGCGCGGACGCGCCGTACGGGCCCGAGGCCTTCGCCGTCCACCAGGAGCGCGCGATCGAGGAGGGCGGCGAGGTGCGCCGCCACTTCCTGCGCATCCGGGTCGGCGGCTGGGGCGAGGAGATCGTCACCACGGTCTTCGTGCGCGTGCACACCCAGGGCGGGATGCTGATGCTGGAGATCGCACCCCATGTGCTGCCCCCGCTGCGGCCGTTGTTCCACGACGCCGACCGGATCGCCCACCGCTACCGCCACAACAACGTCTTCGGCAAGGCGGCCTGGGCGCTGACGCAGACGCCCAGTTCGGCGGGGCGGGCGGTGGTCACGCTCTGGCGCGGCCTGGCCTCGGTGTGGCGGATCGGGACCGGCGGCCACGGCGGCGCCCTGCCGGACGGCCCCGCGCTGTCCGTACGCGAACTGGGCGCCGACGAGTACGCCTCGATGTTCCAGCGGATGGACGTCAGCCGCTATCTGAAGAGCATTCAGGACCGGGTGGCGGGCGGGGTGCGCCAGGCGCTGCGCGACGCGGGCTGGCAGACCGACGAGTTCGAGCAGCGGGTCGTCAACAACATCAACAACGGCGGTACGTTCATCGGCGCCGTGCACGGCGCCGTCGGCATCGGCGACCACAACACCATCACCCACTCCACCCCCCAGACCCCCAGCACCGGCAAGGGTCCCGAGTCGGGAGGCAACCATGGCAACGGCTGACGAGCGGCAGGGCGCGGACCGCGGTATCCACATCGGCGAGGTGCACGGCGCCTTCGCCATCGGCGACCACAACACCGTCACCCACCACCAGGCCCCGGGCGCCGTCCGCGACCCCGCGCACGAGGAACTCCTGCGGCTTATACGGCAGTTGCGCCAGGACCTGGACCGGCTGGTGGTCAACCCGCAGACCACGGTGCTCGGCGCCGAACTCGCCGACGCCCAGGCCGAGATCGAGGAGAGCGGGCGGGCGGGCCGCTCCCGGCTGACCCGGCTGCGTACCGCCCTCTCCGACGCGAGCGCGGTGACCGGCCTGCTCGCCTCCGGAACCGCCGCCGCCGGGGCGGTCTCGGCACTCCTGGGAGGGTGAGATGGGCGGCAAACGAAACGGGGGGCCGGGCCCGGCGCGCTGGAACGACGAGACCCAGAGCTGGGAGGACGGCGGTCCGCCGCGGGCCCGCCACACCGGCCCGCCGCCACCGCGGCCCGCTTACGAACCGGCGCCCGGCGCCCCGGGCCAGGAGCCGTCCGCCGATCCCGCCCGGGCCACCGACACCGGGTACGGGCCTCCGGGCGGCGGGCGGCGCCCGGGGTCCACGGCCCTGATCGCCGTGGTGGCCCTCGCCGTGGTCGCCGCGGGCTTCGGCGGCGGCTGGCTGGTGTGGGGACCGAAGGACGACAAGGGCCGGGACGCGGCAGGGGAGCGGCCGCCCGCGGCGTCGGCGCCCGCCACGCCCCCAAGCTCCCCGCCGCCCGCGACCGATCGGCTCACTCCGGCCGGCACCCCGACGGCCTCCCCCTCCGCCTCGGGCGGGGCCGTGCCCCAGGGCTTCCACCAGGTGCGCGACGAGGAGGGCTTCTCGCTGGCCGTACCCGACGGCTGGCGGCGCAGCCAGGAGAAGACCGGCGTCTTCTACCGCTCCCCGGACGGCCGCGGCCTGCTGCAGATCTTCGAGATCACCGAGGCCGACTTCTCCCCGCGCGAGGCGCTCAAGGAGGCCTCCAAGGGGCTGTCCGGCAACCCGGGTTACCAGGAGATCAGCCTGGAGCAGGTCGCCGACCAGGGCCCCAGTCCGGACGCCGCCCAGCTGGTCTACGAGTACGACAGCGAGAAGCTGGGGGTGCGCTGCCGGGGCGTGGACCGCGCCTTCACCGGGCCCGACGGCCATCACTACGCGGTGCTCGCGATGGCGCCCGCGGCGGACTGGCCCCGGCAGGAGGAAGTCCAGAAGGCGGCGCTGGCCTCCTTCGTCCCCGACCCGTAGCGGGCGGCGGGCGGCGGGAACGGCGGGGTGCCGCCGAGCGTTTCCGATCATGAACCGGACGGTGTCGGGCGCCGTATGGAGCGGCGTACCGACACCGACCCATGTGATCGCAGACCGTCACGGGAGGCCGCCATGCTCGACAGCTCCGTCGCCGTACGCCCCGCCACCCCCCAGGACGTGCCCCGGGCCGTACGGACCCTGGGCCGGGCCTTCGCGGACTACCCCTACACCCGGCACACCGTCGCGGCCGACGACCACGCCTGGCGCGTGGAGCGCTTCCAGGAGCTGTTCCTGACCCGTATCGGCCTGGAGCACGGGCGGGTGTGGGTGGCCGACGACGGCGACGCGGTGGCGGTGTGGACCACCCCGCAGACCCTGGCCGCCGGGGACGTCTTCGCCGAACTCGCCCCGCGGATGCGCGAGTTGGCGGGCGACCGGGCGCAGGCGAGCGAGGCGGCGGCGGCCGTGCTGCTGCCGCACCGGCCGACCGGGCCCGCCTGGTTCCTGGGCACGGTCGGCGTCGACCCGCTGCGGCAGGGCAAGGGGCTGGGCCGGGCGGTCGTGCGGCCCGGCATCGAGGAGGCCGAACGCGCCGGGCTGCCCGCCTTCCTGGAGACCTCCACCGAGACCAATGTCGCCTTCTACCGGCGGCTGGGCTTCGAGGTGACTGCCGAGCTGGACCTGCCGGGGGGCGGCCCCCGCACCTGGTGCATGCTGCGCCGCCCCGGCGCGCGCGACGGCGCCTGAAGCAGTCGGTCCGCGGCCGTGTGGCCCGTGCGGGTTCGGCGGGGGCGAAGGGCCCGCACGGAACCGTGTGCATTCCGTGATGGACGGGGCGGCGCTCGCGCCGCCCCGTCGCCGTATTCTGAGGACTGGTCGTAAACCCGCCAACTTCCTTGAATAACACAGGAGTTCGGCCATCGGGGGGTGCAAGGGTATGCCCGATCAGGACCCGTCCCACACCGAAGCCACCCGCCTGCTGTGCGCGGGGGCGTACTTCCACGGAAACTTCCGCCGCCGGGTCATCGAAGAGCTGGTCGAGCACGAGGAACGGCCCGTCGCCCCGTCGCTGGGCATCGACGCCGTCCCCGTTCTGGCCCATGCGCTGCGCGCCCGCCGCCTGGAGGCCGAGACCGCGCTGCTGGTGCTCGCCCTGTGGGCCGCCTTCATCATCACCGAGCTGACCGCGGGCATTCCGCCGCTGATGGCCGTGCCGTGGTTCCTCGCCTACGCCGTCGTCGCCTTCCTGGCCTGGGCCGGACGCCTGGCCCTGGGCGCCCGGAGCCTGTCCGCCTACACCCTGGACCGCTCGACGGTACGCCAGGCCAGCAGCGGCCGCATGAAGGTGCTGGCGCCGATCGCGCCCCGGTTGTTCGTCCTCACCTACTGGGGCCTGGCGATCGTCCTCGCCTTCACCGACGGCCGGGTGGTGCTCGCCCTCCTCTTCCCGCTGCTGCTGGTCCTGCCGGTGTGGCTGCACCGGTCGCGGGTCGAGGCCGTGATGCGCCACGAGCTGGCACGCCCGGTGTTCGCCACGCTGCCGCGGGCGGTGCCGCCGCCCACCCTGCGGCTGCGCCGGATCGCCGCTTCCGTCGACCGCGAGCAGCACGCGCCGCTGACCATCTACGACCCCTACCGCCCCTTCGTCGGCGCCGGGCGGCCCTACGAGCCGTGGTCCTTCGCCCTGGAACTCAAGCGCAGGGCGGCGCCGGGCGCACCCCGCGACGGCGCCCGCCCGGAGGACCAGCGCCTGCTGGCCCGTACGGTCGTCGATCTGATCCGGCCCCGGCTGGAGCGGCTGCGCGACTCCGCGGCGGCCACCGGCCGGGACCGGCTGCGCGAGCTGGAGATCCAGGAGTTCGTCTATCTGCCGGTCGGCCCCGCCCGCGGCCAGGTCACCTACGACCCGCCCGCCGTGCAGCGGCATCTGGCCGACGCCGTGGACGAGGGCGGCGAGGCCCGCCGGCACTTCCTGCGGATCCGGGTCGGCGCCTGGGACGAGCAGGTGGTGGTCTCGGTCCTGGTCCGGGTGCACACCCAGGGCGGGATGCTGGTGCTGGAGGTCGTCCCGCACGTCCTGATGCCGCTGAGCGACCTGTTCCGGATCGTGGACGTGATCGCGGGGCGCGGGTCGGGGGACGTGGGGCGCGAGGGCGTACGGGCCCTGCTCTCCGCCCCGAGCGCGTCGGTGGCCGCCGGGGTCTCGGCCGTACGCACCCTCATCGCCCTCTTCCGCGTGTGGCTCGCCGACCCGCGCCGGGCCGTCCCCGACGGCCCGGCCACCTCCGTACGCGAGATGGGCAGCTCCGGGGAGATCTCGCTCATGCAGGAGATGGACGTCAGCCGCTATGTGAAGACCGTCCAGGACCGGATCGTCAGCGGGGTGCGCGAGGCGCTGCGCTCGCAGGGCTATGAGACGGACGAGTTCGAGCAGCAGATCGTCAACGTCAGCGGCGGCGGGGTCTTCATCGGGTCGATGAGCGGCGGCGCCGTGGCCACCGGCGAGCGGGCCACCGCGCGCAGCGGCACGGGCCCGGGAGCCGGCAGCGACGGCAGGCCCAGCACCGCGAAGGGAGCGAGCACATGACCAGCACCGGGCAGGACCGCCGGGAGGGCGAGGAGGAGGCCGGGCCCCCGCTGTCCACCCCTTCCTCCGGCCCTTCCTCCGGCGACATCAGCATCGGCGTGATGACCGGCGGCGCGGTGGCCTCCGGGCCCGGGGCGCAGGCCGTGCACTCGGGCGGGCCGCTGTCCCCGGACGCCGCCGCGCTGCTGTCCGCGGTACGCACCCTGCGCGAGCACCTGCTGCTGCTCGCGCCGCGCGAGGGGGCGGGCGGCGCCGAACTGACCGACCTGGACGACCAACTCGCCCAGGTCCAGGAGGAGATCACGGCCACCGGACGCACGGACGCGGGCCGTCTGGCGCGGCTGCGCGAGCGGCTGGAGCTGGGCACGAGCGCGGCGGCCGGGCTGGCCTCGGCGGCGACGGTGGCACAGGCGATCGGCCAGCTGCTGGGCTGAGCGCGCGTACGGGCACGAGGGACGGGAACGGGGCGGTCGTCATGAGCAACTGGGACGCGGACAACCAGCGTTGGGTGCGCGGGACGCCGGGCCCGGCCCGCCCCGGGCCGGAGCCGCCGGACGACGTCGTCACCAATCCCCAGCGCACGCTGATCCTCGCCCTGATCGGCGTGGTGCTCTGCGCGGCCCTGGGCGTCGGCATCTTCCTGCTCGTACGCAACGGCGGTGACGAATCTCCCCAGTTGGGGCCGCCGCCCACCGGCACCGCGCTGGTGACCCCCTCCACGGACCCCGCGTCGCCGACCTCGGGACCCACCTCCGAGCCGACCGCCCCGACCCCGTCGCCCTCCGAGCAGGTCCCGGCGGGCTTCACCCGCGTCCAGGACCCGGCCGGCTTCACCGTCGACGTTCGCGACACCTGGCAGCGCAGCACGGAGGGCGCCAGCGTCTTCTTCACCTCGCCCGACGGCTCCCAGCTCCTGCAGATCTTCCAGCTCAACGGGCCGGAGCCGACGCCCGTCGACTCCGCCCAGGAGGCCGAGCGGCTGGCCTCGGCCCTGGACGACTACGTCCCCGTCACCCTGGTCCGCATCGGCCAGGAAACCGACGCCGACGCGTTCCTCGAATACACCTACACCCACTCCACCCAGGGCCCGCGTCGCATACTGGACCACCGCTTCGCCGCCGCCGACAACGCCATGTACGCGATCGTCGCCGCGGCGCCCGTGGACGAGCGCACCACCCAGTCCGAGGTCCAGCAGGCCGCACTGAAGTCCTTCTGCCCGACGGCCTATTGCAACGCGTCCTGACCCGGCGCTGCGCCTCAGACCCCGCCCGGAATGCGCCCGTGCAGCACCAGCCCC
Source organism: Streptomyces sp. UF-297 (assembly GCF_058245575.1). Taxonomy (NCBI): domain Bacteria; kingdom Bacillati; phylum Actinomycetota; class Actinomycetes; order Kitasatosporales; family Streptomycetaceae; genus Streptomyces; species Streptomyces sp. UF-297. The sequence continues at coordinate 9,258 of NZ_JBSIBZ010000030.1, forward strand.
CAGGCCAGACACCCCAGTGCCGCGGTGCCGGCGAGAGCACGCAGCAGGTTGAACCGGACCCAGGCGGCCTCGAAGCGGGCGCGCACGGAGGCGAGATCGGCGTGCTCATCGGCCGGGCCCGCCGCGGCGAGCTGGTTGTTCAGGGGGATATTGGCGGCGCCGGTGATGACGAGCAGGGCCAGATAGAGGACAAAGGCGGCGATCAGCCAGGGGAGCACGCCGTGGCCGTCGGCGCGCAGGTGCAGCGCGGTGGTCGCGGCGGTCAGCAGCAGGGCGCCGATGTAGACCAGCAGGAACCAGCCGTTGAGGATCGCCACGTTGATCCGCTGCATCGTCTCGACCAGGGTGCGGTCGTCGGCCTTGCGCAGGCCCGGCATCACGGAGCAGGAGAAGGCGAAGAAGAGGCCTGCGCTCAGGCCGGTGGCGATGGTGGCCGCGACGAGTGTGGCGGTGCGGGCCGTTTCGTACATGGAAATCCCCCGATTCTGTGCACGTGCCCCGCAGGGTAATCGCTCCGCTGGGGGCGTGGAATGAATCTGCAGGTCGGTGGGGGCTGAGCGCGCAGTTCCCGGCGCCTCTTAAGGGCGTCTCTTGCGGGGCCCGGTGGGAAATCGGAGTGCGGGGCGGGCCGAGTCTGAACATGCTGGAGGGGACCCGTGCGCGCACCGGCGGGCCGTCGTCTCTCGGGGAACAGGGAGGAAGCGGGAATGAGTGTGCAGAGGACCGGCCCGGCGATCGAGACCGCGGGGCTGGTGAAGGTGTTCGGCGAGACCCGGGCCGTGGACGGGGTGGATCTGACCGTGCCGGCCGGGACCGTGTACGGGGTGCTCGGGCCCAATGGCGCGGGCAAGACCACGGTGGTGAAGGTGCTGGCGACGCTGCTGCGGCCGGACGGCGGCGAGGCGCACGTCTTCGGCCACGACGTGGTGCGCGAGGCCGACGCGGTACGCGGCAGGGTCAGCCTGACCGGCCAGTACGCGTCGGTGGACGAGGACCTGACCGGGACGGAGAACCTGGTCCTGCTGGGTCGGCTGCTCGGCCACAAGAAGCCCGCTGCGCGGGAGCGCGCGGCCCAGCTGCTGGCGGCGTTCGGGCTGAGCGAGGCCGAGGGCAAGCAGGTCAAGCACTACTCGGGTGGCATGCGGCGCCGTATCGACATCGCGGCGAGCATCTTGAACACCCCCGACCTGCTGTTTCTGGACGAGCCGACCACCGGGCTCGATCCGCGCAGCCGCAACCAGGTCTGGGACATCGTGCGGGCGGTGGTCGCGCAGGGTACGACGGTCCTGCTGACCACCCAATACCTGGACGAGGCCGACCAGTTGGCGTCCCGTATCGCGGTCATCGACCACGGGAAGGTGATCGCGGAGGGGACCAAGGGCGAGCTGAAGGCGTCGGTGGGCGCGGGCTCGGTGCATCTGCGGCTGCGCGACGCGGAGCAGCGGCCCGAGGCGGAGCGGGTGCTGCGGCAGACGCTGGACGCCGAGGTGCAGCGCGAGCCGGACCCGGTGGCGCTGACCGCCCGGGTGGGCGCGGACGGCAGCGGCCAGGGCGCCGCAGAGCAGGCCGGGCGGGCGCTGGCGGAGCTGGCCCGCAGCGGCATCACGGTCGACAACTTCGCGCTGGGGCAGCCGAGCCTGGACGAGGTCTTCCTGGCGCTGACCGACCGCCGCCCGGCCTCCGGCCCGCAGAAGCCGGGGCAGAAGCCGGGGCAGGAGCCGGGAGGACCGGGGCAGAAACCGGACCCGGACCCGGAGCAGGAGCAGGAAGGAGTGACGGCATGAGCACCGCACCCACGGCGGCCGAGGCGCGTACGGAGGATCTCGCGCCGGTCACCGCCGAGAGCCTGGCCGAGCTGCTGGTCGCCAAGGACCGGCCGCCGCGCCCCAGCGCCTTCTCCGCCTCGCTGACCTTCGGCTGGCGCGCCCTCCTCAAGATCAAGCATGTGCCCGAGCAGCTCTTCGACGTCACCGCCTTCCCGATCATGATGGTGCTGATGTACACGTACCTCTTCGGCGGTGCGCTGGCCGGGACCCCCACGAAATACCTGCAGTTCGTGCTGCCCGGCATCCTCGTGATGAGCGTCGTGATGATCACGATGTACACCGGCGTCTCGGTCAACACCGACATCGAGAAGGGCGTCTTCGACCGCTTCCGTACGCTGCCCATCTGGCGCCCCTCGACGATGGTCGGCTATCTGCTCGGCGATGTGCTGCGGTACGCCATCGCCTCGACCGTCATGCTGTGCGTCGGACTGATCCTGGGCTTCCGCCCCACGGGCGGGGTGGTGGGAGTGCTCGCGGGGGTGGCGCTGCTGCTGGTCTTCTCCTTCGCCTTCTCCTGGGTCTGGACGATGTTCGGCCTGCTGCTGCGCAGCGAGAAGTCGGTGATGGGCGTCAGCATGATGGTGCTCTTCCCGCTGACGTTCCTCAGCAATATCTTCGTCGACCCCAAGACCATGCCCGGCTGGCTCCAGGCCTTCGTCAACAACAGTCCGATCACCCATCTGGCCACGGCGGTAAGGGAGTTGATGGCGGGCGACTGGCCCGCTGCGGACCTCCTGTGGTCGCTCGGCTGGGCCGCGGCGTTCCTGCTGGTCTTCGGTCCGGTCACGATGCGGCTCTACAACCGCAAGTGAGACGGCGGCGGGCCCCGGGAGCGCGCGGCCCGCCGCCCGATCGGCCCATCACCGATGGTGACCGTTCGAATGCACTGCGTACGGTCATGGGGCTGGATCCGCTTCCCGCGGTCCGCTCCCCGAAGGATGTCCCATGCTGACACCGCGCATCCGGGCCGCCTGTGCCGGGCTGGCCGCTCTCGGTCTGGCCGCAGTGGCCGTCCCCGCCGTCGCCGCCCCCGGCCCCGATGCCCGCCCCGCCGGGCTGCCGGTGCCGACCGACCGGGCCGAGACCCCGCTGACCGACCCCTCGATCCCGGACGACGTCCTCGTCTCCGAGGTCAAGGTGCGCCACCCGCTGCCGGCCACCGTCGCCCCGCACCCCCAGGCCTGCGACTGGCTGCGCTATCTGCGCTTCCGGCACGCCAAGGGGCCCGCGGAGTCCAAGAGGGCGGACGCGGTGTTCACCGCGCAGCCCGGCCTGATGATGGGCGCCGCGATCTTCCTCCCGCAGGGCGTCCAGGTGGTCAAGAAGTCGGCGGCGCGCGGCAAGTACGTGGAGTACTGGGCACTGGACCGGCGCTCCAACTGCGTGGAGGACCACACGGGCCTGAACGCCGCCCGCAAGGCCCGCGACCCCAAGGTCGCGCTGGACTACTACCTGTACGGAAAGCCCGTGGGCGGCCGGAAGTTCGAGGGCTGGCAGAGCTATCTCAAGCTGCCCTACCTCGCCGACTTCGGCATCGGGCGGACCCTGGACGACTGGCGGGCGGTCATCGAGGAGGGCATGCCGGGGGAGGCCCGGCGCAAGGTGCTGTGCGGCGGCCACTCCTACGGCGGCTTCCTCGTCGGACCCATGCTGTCCTGGGACTTCGACAAGAACCCGTTCACCACCGGCGACGCGGGCCACACGATCTGCGGCAGCGGCGGCTACACCCTGGACGGGATCGCGATGAACGACCCGGCCGGGCTCAAGTCGCTGCCCTTCCTGGACATCCTGGTCCAGCTGATCGGCGGCGGCTTCGGCAAGACCACCCTGGACGCCGCCTTCCAGGCCGGTCTGGTGACCCGCGACCTGGACCTGGGCGTCGTCTTCAGCCTGCCCAAGATCCTGGCCCTGTTCGAGACGACCGCACTGGCCGCCGACGTCCAGCCCACGCAGGAGACCGTCCTCACCCGCCAGCCGCTCCAGCACGACTGGGAGATCGTCCTCAAGGGCATCCTCTCGCCGAGCTGGGCCGAGCTGGTCAGCAGCTTCACCAGCGGCCTGCCCATCCCCCACGGCATCCGGCTGACCAACCGCGGCCTGCTGGGCGCCCTGTTCGACAACAACTCGATGTGGATCTCGGCGATCAAGGCGGGCCTGGGCACCTTCGACGGCCCGATGCGCCCGCGCACCTTCCCCGCCCCCGATGTCCTGCTGCGCATCCCCGTCTTCGGCGAGTACATCGCCCGCGGCATCGGGTACGGCCACGGGGTCACGCCCGCTCTGCCCGGCGTCCGCGTCCACGACTGGCGCAACTACGACAAGACGTCGCAGGCGATGCGCGATCTGCCGCTGGACGAGGGCAAGCCGGTGACCAACCCCTCCAAGGAGGTCACCGACCTGCCCACCTTCGCCCGCGCCATGCGCGGCCTGGGCGACATCAACGGCTGGGAGTGGTACTTCCCCACCCGCCAGATCACCGACATGGTCTTCTCGCTGGGCCTGGGCCGCACCGCCGACGCGGGCCACCTCGTCTACCGCGACGCCGACCACCTCTCCACCAAGACCCGCGTGCTGACGCTCCTGGCGGGCGACGGTCCGGTCCAGAACGCCGCGTACGGCAACATCGTCCCGCAGGACCGCGTCATCGTCCCCGGCTACCAGCACCTGGACATGGTCACCGCCGCCGAGAAGCAGAACAACGGCAAGCCGGAGCAGGTCAGCACGCGGCTGGTGGACTTCGCCTTCAACGACGACCGGCCACGGCCCGCCGGCAACTGACGCCGTCGGCGCCGGGTGCGTACCACCGATCTCAGACGGACTCCAACTGGCCCTGGTAGTGGGGGAAGTCGACCGATTCGGCGGGGGAGGGGGTGGTGGTGGGGATGGGGGTGCCGTATTCGCTGAGGAGGACGGTGCCGTCCTCGCCGTCGCCGGAGGTGGTGATCTTCATGGGGTAGTGCTTGCCGTCGATGGCGACGTAGACGGTCTGGGTCTTCTCGCCGCGGGTCTTGGACAACGGGATGACGCGGGTGCCCTCGTGGGTGGTGGGGGTGCCCTTGGTCATGCCCTCGTCGGCGGAGCGGGAGCCGTCGCCGGCCACCTGCTGCTGGAAGGCATCCAGGTCGCAGGTCCGGCTCAGGTGCCGCAGCATGGCGTCGTCCGTGGTGCCGTGGATGTAGCGGCCGTTGACCAGTTCGGCCGTCAACTCGCCTTCCTTGCCCGGAAGTTCGTTCTTCCAGTACGTCGCGTCCGGGCGCAGCCACACCTGGTTGCCGCGCTTGACCAGGTCGAGGCGGCCCCTCTCGCCCTGGTCGATGGAGCCGGTGCAGTTGCCGTCGCGGTCCAGGGCGAGGTCGACCTTGGTCCCCGCGGCCGCGTCCTCGGTGCGGATGCGCAGGGAGGTCGCGGACAGGAGTTCCTTCTTGGCGTCGTCCGAGATCTGCTGCGCGGAGCGGTCGGTCCAGGCGCTGTCGTCGGCCTTGGCGGCGGCGACGGTTTCGGCGCTGGCGCTCGCGCAGGCGGTGAGGGCGAGCAGGCCCGCCGCACCCGCCGCCACGGCACTCGTGCCGTACTTTCGCGCTGCTTTCCTCGTCATGTCGAGACCTCCGACCCGAGGGCGGCCCCCGAGGGGCACATACGCCATAAAGCGTAGGTTCCGGGGGCGGTGGCCGCATCTTCCGGGAGCCGTGATGCCTGACCGGATCGTTCCGCATCGGGACGCGATCGGGCCTTCAGCCGGGCCGCCCGCCGGGCCAGGATCGGGGTATGAACAGCGCACTGATCGTCATCGACGTCCAGGAGTCCTTCCGGCAGCGGGAGAACTGGGCCGCCACCTCCAGCCCCGACATCGTCGAGCGGGTGCGGGAGCTGGTGACCGCCGCACGGGCCAAGGGGGACCTGGTCGTCTGGGTCCTGCACACCGAGCCCGGCACCGGCACGGTCTTCGACCCGGCCCTGGGCCATGTCCACCTGATCGAGGGGCTCGCGCCGGCGGACGGCGAGCCCGTCCTGACCAAGACCTCGCACAACGCCTTCACCACCACCCACCTCCAGCAGCTGCTCACCGAGCGCGGCATCCGCGAGGTGCTCATCAGCGGCATCCGCACCGAGCAGTGCTGCGAGACCACCGCCCGGGTCGCCTCCGACCTCGGCTACCAGGTCACCTTCGTCATCGACGCGACCGCCACCCACCCCATCGAGCACCGGGACGCGCCCGCGGGCCGCTCCCTGGCGGAGATCCTGGCCGATCCGCGCACCCTGGGGACGGACGAGATCATCGCGCGTACCGAGTACGCTCTCGCCGGGCGCTTCGCCCGCATAGCCACCGTGAAGGAGCTGACCGGATCGTGACCCGGGTGGTCTTCCTGCTCGTACCTCAGCTGCACCTGCTGGATCTCGCCGGGCCCGCCCAGGTCTTCTCGACCGCGGCCGAGCCGCAGTGCGGCGGCGCACCGTACGAGATCCTGTACGTGGCCGAGCAGGAGGACCTCCCCACCGCGCAGGGCATCGCGCTGCGTGCCGCCACCGCCTGGCCGCGGCTGACCCCGCAGGACCTGATCGTCGTCCCCGGCTGGCGCTCGTCCGGCCTGCGCGAGAACGGTCAGCTGACCGCCGCCACGCTTGAGCGGCTGGTCGCGCACCACGCGGCGGGCGGTACGGTCGCCAGCGTCTGCGCGGGCGCGGACGCGCTGGGCCGCGCCGGGCTCCTGGACGGCCGCCGCTGCACCACCCACCACGACCTCCAGGACGAACTCGCCCGCCGCTACCCGCGCTCGCACGTCGTACGCGATGTCCTCTACGTCGTCGACGACCGCGTGGTCACCTCCGCCGGCATCGCCAGCGGCATCGACCTCGCCCTGCACCTGGTCGCCGAACGCCACGGCCCCTCCGCCGCCGCCCGCACCGCCCGCTCCATGGTCGTCTACGCCCGCCGCAACGGAGACGAACAGCAGGCCGGCGCCATGCTGCGGCACCGCGCCCACCTCAGCGACGCGGTCCACCACGCGCAGGACCTCATCGACGCCCGCTTCACCGACCGGCTGGGCCTGTCCGAGCTCGCCGCCTCCTGCGGCGTCAGCGTACGGACCCTGACCCGCCGCTTCACCGAATCCACCGGCCTGACACCACTGCGCTACCAGCAACTGCTGCGCGTGGAACGCGCCGAGCACCTCATCTCCACCGGCTCGACGGTCGAATCAGCGGCCCACGCGGTCGGCTTCCAGGACGCGAGGATGCTGCGGCGGTTGAGGGGGCGTGAGGGGAGTCCGGGCCCCGTAAGGAGCTAAGGGGCGCGGGACAGCGTTGATATGCGGCTCCGCCGCGTGGGCGCGACCAGCCCTCACCGGCCCGCAGGTGTGTGACGGATCAGCCGCCGAGGCTGACCGCGCCGTGCGCGCGCGAAGCACTCAGCGACCGGATCCCCTGATACGCCGCCTCGAAGCCGTTCAGCAGCGTCTCCAGCGGAACGCTCAGCCCCGGCGCGGAGTCGCAGACCGCATACCCGTTGGCGTCGGTGCGCGCGGAGCACAGCCGCACGCCGGTGGTCGTGCTGAACGTCAGCGTCGCACCGCCCAGCGGACGCCCGTCGCGCCACGTCAGCCGCGCGTTGACGCCCTTGACCTGGCGCGGGGCGGGGACGACGCGCCCGGTGCCGGTGGCCGTCCGGGTCTCGTACGGGCGGATGTCGCCCGGGATGTCGCAGGCCGTCACCCGCGGGTTCCAGTAGTAGCCGCTGGGGCAGTTGGTGACGTACGCGCTGCCGAACTCGCAGTAGACGACCTTGCGGGCGTTGTCCGGGTACGGGAGGTAGGTGACGCTGCCGGAGGGGCAGCCGTACACGGCGTCGGCGGGCGCGGCGGGAGCGGGCGCCGCGGAGGCCGGCGGGGCGGTGGCTGCTCCCACGGCCAGTGCCGCGGGGACGGCGACGAGCGCGGCGAGCAGGCGGGATAACGCGCGCTTTCTCACGGGAAGTTCCTCTCTCGTGGGCACGCGCCCCTGCGGAACGGGGCGCAGTGCGCAAGGGAACGGACCGAACGCCCGGCACGCTAGAACGCCGTGCGCCGCCCGTCGCCCCCTTCCCCCGTACCGTCCGAAAGCACGCTCCCCGATCGAGCCACCGGGACGCGCGTAGCGCCCGCCCCCGCTCCGCTGCGGCCTCGCTACGCCGCCGTGTACTCCAGCCCCACCATCGTGCACACGTCCCGCAGACACTCCTCGAAAACCGGCTCGAAGTCCGTGTAGGCGAAGTCGAGTTGGTGCAGGACCTCCATGCACAGCAGGCCGTACAGCCGGGTCCAGCACGCCAGATAGGTGTGCACGGCCTCGGGCGGCAGCAGGCCGTCGATGGACTTGGAGTACGCGTTCAACTGGCCGCGCAGCGAGGGGTCCAGGTCCGCGAGGTCGGGCGCCGGGAACGGCTCGGCTGCCCACAACTGGGCGACCTGCTCCAGCAGCACCCGCTCGAATTCCCGCCCGGCGCGCTGGCGGTCGGAGTCCGGCTCCCGGTTCGCCGCCGCGATGGGGCTGGCGAAGACCCAGCCGAACTCGTCGGGGTGGGCGGTCGCCCAGGCCCGCATGGCGCGGCAGGTCGCCAACAGCCGTCGTACGGGCGGGTCTTGGGCGTGTGCGTCGCGCGCGGCGGCCATCTCCTCGGCGAGCTCCTGGAAGAACCCCGCGGTCACCGCGCCGACCAGCGCCTCGTGCCCGGCGTAGTAGTGGTAGAGGGCCGGGCCGCTCATGCCCACCTCGCGCGCGACGGCGTTGATCGTCACCGCCGCGGACCCCTTCGTGGTCAGCAGCCGGCGCGCGGCCGCGTGGATCTCCTCGACCGTCTCCTGCCGGATCCGGTCCCGCCGACTCGCGGCCCGCCGCTCCGCACCCTGCCCAGCCGCCCGCTCAGTCATCCGCGCACGTCCTCGCTCTCTTCGTCCCGTACGACGTTGAAACTCTAGAGCATCTATGTTTGCTTAATGGCTCTAAGGAAGCCTAGACCCAATAGGGGGATCGGTCGTGGCCACGCATGCGAGCACCGAGTCGACGGCAGGGGCAGGGGCAGGGGCAGAAGGTGGAGGGGGAGCGCGGCGGCGCGGTCGGCGGTCCGGGCCCTTCGCCAAGTACACCGTCCAAGCGGTCGTCGCCGAGGCCGAGTTGGTGACGCCCACCATGCGGCGCATCCTGCTGGCCGCCCACCGGCCGGTCACCTTCCCCTACTCGCCCGGGCAGCACGTCCGCGTCGAGATCAACGACCCGCTGTCGATGTACGGCATCCTGCGCCCGGGCGAGACCCTGCGCACGTACACCATCTGGGACTTCGACCCCGAGGCGCGCACGATCGAACTCCGGGTGCACCTCCACCCGGGCGAGGGGATAGGCCGGACCTGGGCCAGTGAGGCGGCGCCGGGCGACCCGGTCCGCCTGTGGTGGCCGCAGGGCGACTTCTTCCTCCGTACGGCTCCGTACCACCTGTTCGTCGGCGAGGAGACGGCCACCGCCGCCTTCGGCCCGATGATCCGGGAGCTGGGCCCCTCGGCCCACGTCTACGGGGTCCTGGAGAGCGAGTCCCCCGCCCACGACCTGCCCTTGCCCGGCCCCTACCGCCTCCACCGCGTCCACCGCCACGGCGCCCCGGCGGCCTCCTCGCAGACGCTGCTCGCCGCCGTCGCCGACCTCGAACTTCCCGCGGACGCCGCGGGCGCCGCCTATGTCGCAGGCGAGGCCCGCACCTGCCAGCTCATCCGCAACCATCTGGTCAACGACCGCGGCTGGCCCCGCCAGGCCATCAAGACCAAGCCGTTCTGGACGCCGGGCAAGCGCGGCCTCCACTGACGGCCGTGCCTACGGCGAAGTCGACGAAGGCCTGCCACTGGGCGGGGGTGACGTCCAGGACAGGCCCGTTGCTGGTTATTCGCTTGGAGTCGCGTATGTGGATGGTGGTGGGGTGGGCGGCGACTTCGATGCACTGGCCGCCGTCCCCGCCGCTGTAGGTGGACTTCCGCCAGGCGTAGGCGACTTCGATGCATTCCCCTCCGTCTCCGCCGCTGTAGCTAGACTTGAACCACTTCAGAGTGTTCATCTCTCTCCTGTCGCCAACTTCTGGATGAACTGCGCCGATTCCGCGGTAGTCAGGGCCTGGCTCTGGAGGATTCCATACTTGCGGACGAGGTTGTTGACCTTGCGGCGCTCCGTGATCAGTTTGCCGTTTCCCTGGACTTCCAGGTATGCGCACATGGGCTCGCTGGCAGGCTCGACGAGCGTGAATGGGCCTTCCAAGCCCGCGTGATCGGTGCAATCCAGCGGCATCACCTGAATGTCGATGTGCCGCATCTGCCCTACCTCAAGGAGGTGGTGAAGCTGCGCGCGCAGCACCTTGCGGCTTCCGATGGGGCGCTTCAGTACGTGTTCTTCGAGGATGAAGCTGAGGGCTGGTGCGGGTGTGCGAGTCAGTAGTTGCTGGCGGGCCATGCGGGCGGTGACGCGGGTCTCGATCTCCTCGTCGGTCAGCGCCGGGCGGTAGGCGACGTGTACGGCACGCGCGTACTCCTCGGTCTGTAGCAGCCCTCGGACGAGTTGGCTGTCGTACGCGGACAACGCCACCGCCTCCGCCTCGGCCTCCGCGTACGGCTCGAACCACGTCGGGTGCGACTCCTTCAGGAGCTCATCGATCACCGACGTGAAAACCCCCGGCACCCCGAACACCTCCTCCGCCTTCATCAGCAGATCCGGCTTCGGCTTCCTGCGGCCCCGTTCCACGCTGCGGATCTGATGGCCGGAGTAGCCGACCTTCTTGCCGAGCTCATCCTGGGTCCAACTGCGGGCCTCGCGAAGGCCCTTGATCTGGGCTCCGATGATCCGCAGGCTCACGGGAGTGTTGTCGTCGTAGTCGTCATTCACGGTGATCGCCTCGCCCCGACCATTACGGCCTGTTTGTACCCGGTGTGGGGCTGGCAAAGCTAGGCAGGATGTGGGGACTGTCGGGTGGGGAATCGGCAAAGTCCACTCGATCGAACGTACTGCCCTAGGAGCTGCGTATGACTGCGCCGGTGATCGACCAGCACGTCACGGAGTACAGCCTGCGGCACGCCTACGCGATGGCGCTGGCCGCGCAACTCGCGTACGAGGAGCCGAAGGTCATCGAGGAGCGGGCCGCCGAGTGGGGCTTCGAGCACGTACGGCACCATCACACCCGCTTCACTCCGCCGTTCCCGCTGGAGGACAACCAGGCGTACACGATGGCCGGGGACCACATGATCGTCACGGCCTTCCGGGGCACGGAGACGGACAAGCTGCGCGACTGGCTGTCGGACGCCGGCGGGACGCCGTGGCCGAGCCCGTCGGGCACCGGGTTCATCCACTACGGCTTCGGCGAGGCGCTGGATTCGGTCTTCCCGGACGTGAAGAACACCATCGCGGAGTTGCGCGACAGGAACCAGTCCGTGTGGCTGACCGGACACAGCCTCGGGGGTGCGCTCGCGATGCTGGCGGGGTGCCGACTGCACTTCGAGGAACCGCAGTTGACGGCGGACGGGATCTACACCTTCGGGCAGCCGCGCACCTGTGACCGGCTGCTGGCGCTGGCGCACAACAAGGCGTTCGCCAAGCGCATGTACCGCTTCGTGAACAACAACGACATCGTCCCGCACCTGCCGCCCGAGCCCGCCTATCACCATGCGGAGGCGGTGCGGTACATCGACAGCGGGGGCGTGGTACGCGACAGGATGCCGCTGCTCGGGGTGCTCGCCGACCGGGTGAAGGGGATGACCGAGGACCTGTGGTCGCCCACCGGCGACGGGTTCCGGGACCACCGGATGGCGAAATACGTCGAGGCTCTGGCCAAGCACGGCAGCTGAGTCGCATACTGCGTCCCGGGTCGCGTTACAGCGCTGTTGTACCCCTTCTCACCTGCACCGTTACGGCTGGTCTGTACCGTGCGTGAGGCTCGTCAAGCAGCCCGGGGTGCGGGCATCTTCGGAGCATGACTCAGTACACACCGATCGATCGAACGGGCCTTTGGGGTCCGGGAGTTCAGGAGTCGGACAGCGGCCGGGCCGGCATCGTCGACCACGGCGCCATCATGGAGAGCGTGGCGGCGGTGCTCTCCGAGGACTCCTCGCTGCCGCGCTACGACGAGCTGGAGGACCTGATCCTCTACCTCAGGGGCCATCTCGCCGTGCTCATCCCGGCGATCGAGGACCGGGCGCGGCTGCTGCCCAAAGGAGACGGCGTGCGCTGCCTGGCGCTCGCCGGAGTGGGCGAGGCGCAGCGGAAGCTGGGGGTGGGCCAGGGCGTGGGGCTGGTGTCCGCCATGCGCCATGCGCAGCAACTGGCTCGCTCCTGCCGGGCTTTGGTCCACCACCATGAACAGTTGGCGCTCGCAGGGGTGGCGGATGCCGAATCCGTCGTGCGGCGCGTACCGATGCGAGCACACTAGGCATATGACAGACCACGGTGGGGACGTGCCGGGGTACCGGACGATCAAGGTGACGGCGCAGCACGACCCGGTATCGGCGCTCGCCGAGGATGAGGCGTGGCGGGCGCGGGAGGCGTACCCGGAAATTCTCGGCGCGGGCGGGCCGGTGTTCGGCTTCGCGCGCGAGCGGGAGGAGGGCGGCTGGGTGGTCCTCGGCTTCGGGGACGACGCGCCGCAGGGTGCCAGGGACAGCCTCGCGTCGACGTTCAGGCGGCTGTCGCACGACGCGCGCGGGGCGCAGGACACGGCGGCGGCCGAGGAGTTCGCGGCCGCGGCGGCGCGGCTGGACTGGGAGGCGCTGGACGAGCTGACGGTGCGCGGGTGCAGATACCGCGTGGTGCGCGCCGAGCAGTTCGTACGGATGGGGGAGGACGGCCCCGAGCCGCCGCGGCCCTCGGACCCGGATCCGGCGCGGCCCGGCGAGGCGTATCAAGTCCCCAGCAGAATCACCGGGTTCGTCATCGACCCGTTCGTCGGCACGGGCATGTCCACGGGAATTCTGACGCTGGACCTGCTGCAGTACGTACGGGTGGCCGGGACGGTGCCCAGGGACGTACGGGAGGACTCGCGGCGGGCCACCCGCACGCACCCCGGCGGGGTGCTGCTGCCTACGGAATTCATGGTGTCCGAGGAGGACGGGCGGTGGAAACCGCACACCCGCTCGTGCGGGACGCCGCAGGCCGCGCGGGACGCGCTGACGCTGTACCTGCGGGTGATGGCGCCGGTCATGCTCAAGCTGAGCGAGGCGGCGCGGGGCGCGTACGAGGCGGCGGCGGACCGGTTCGACCGGGAGCGGGGCGAGGAGCTGGAGGTGGCCGGGCGCCGCTTCCGGGTCGTACGGGTCGAGCAGCTGCTGCGGCTGGGGCCCGACGGTCCCGAGGGGCCGCGGCCCTCCGACTTCGACCCCGATCCGCCGGTGGAGGTGCATACCCAGCGGCTGCGGGACCAGGGGCTGCTGCGGGACGGGGGCGAGGAGGAGGAAGAGGCGGGCGCGGCGGAGCCGGACGAGGAGATGAAGGAGTTTCATCGGCTCATGGAGCGGGAGCTTGCGCGCCGTAAGGCGCAGGGGGCCGCCCGGCCCGGTGCTCCGCGGGAAGCGGGGTCTTGAGGCTGCGGGCCGTCTGCGGCTGGTCGCGCAGTTCCCCGCGCCCCTAAAGAATGCGCAGTTCCCCGCGCCCCTTATGGGGCGCTCACCAGGTGCCCGGCACCAGGCGTCGGAGGTCTGCCACGTCCAGGGACCGTGCCGCCGGCGGGATCTTGGTGGTGACCGGCTCGTTGAAGCCGCTCAGCTCCGTCATCACCAAGGTGCCGTCCTTCTTCTCCCAGGAGTACTTCAGGACGTAGGGCGTGCCGTGGGTGGCGACGAGCATCTGGGACTTGCGGTACCAGCGCTCGCTCAGAAGGGTGATGGTCTCCTGGCCCTTGTAATTGACCAGGGCGCCCTTGGTCAGCACGCTCGTGTCGAGCAGGCCGTCCTTGGCCATCTTCTCCTGGCGGGCCTTGAGGTCGCAGGCCTGGGCGTAGGTGCGCAGCAGGGGGTCGGCGGTGGAGCCGTACACATAGCGGCCGCCGAGGACCGAGGAGAGGCGGGCGCCGGTGGCCTTGCCGGCCTTGGCCCTGAGATTGTCCGCGTCCGGCTTGGCCCAGACCCGGTCACCGCGCGTGACGATCTCCACGCGGCCCTCGCCGGGGGTGGCGACCGAGGCGGTGCAGTTCCCGGCGGAGTCCGCGGCGAAGACCAGCTTGCGGGGGCGGTTGTGCCGCCCCACCTCGTCCACCCGCATCCGCATCGACGCGGCGCCGATCGTCGCGTTCAGGGACTGCTTGCTGATGTCCTCGGCGGACTGGCCGGGAAAGCCGCTGAGATCCCCGTACTGGCAGGCGGTGAGCCCGATCATGGCTGCCGTACCTACGGCTACCGCACGCAAACTGGCTTTCGTCACCTTCTGCGTCTTCCTAGTCACTTTGCGCTTTCTGCGGTAGTGCTGCCCACTTTTCTCCTCGTGCGACTTTACGCAAACGGAAGGCGCGACGAACCCCGTCATTACAGGGAACGACCGCTCCGGTAAGTGACTCGGGTCACTTTCGGTGCATGTTTACGCATGGGCAAAGGGCTTTCGGGGAGGGGTACCCGTTGCTGGTGTGAACCAGCTGGAGCAAATCGGTAAGCGGAAGGCAGAACAGACGTGTCGGCAATCGAGACCATTCACGTAGACGGGACCTGGCGCGGTGCCACGTCCGGCGCCACGCGGGAGGTCCTCGACCCCGCCGACGCGACGACCCTCGCCGTGGTCGCGGAGGGTGACGCAACGGACACCGACGCGGCCGTTGCGGCCGCCAAGCGCGCCTTCGACGGCGGCACGGGCGCCTGGCCCCGTACGCCCGTCGCCGAGCGCGGCGCGCTGCTGCGCAAGGTCGCCGACCTTCTTCAGCGCGACCGCGAGGAGATCGCGCTCATCGAGAGCCGCGACACCGGCAAGACCCTGGAAGAGGGCCGGGTCGACGTCGACGACGTCACAGGCGCTTTCCGCTACTTCGCCGACCTGGTGATGAACGAGAGCGGCGGCCGGGTCGTGGACGCGGGCTCGGAGGACGTCCACAGCGTCGTCGTGCACGAGCCGGTCGGCGTCTGCGCGATGATCACGCCCTGGAACTACCCGCTGCTCCAGGCCAGCTGGAAGATCGCCCCGGCGCTGGCGGCCGGCAACACCTTCGTGATCAAGCCGAGCGAGGTCACCCCGCTGTCCACCGTCCACCTGGTCAAGCTGCTGGCCGAGGCCGGGCTGCCGGACGGCGTCGCCAACATCGTCACCGGCGCGGGCGTGCCCGTCGGCCAGCGGCTGGCCGAGCACCCGGACGTGGACCTGTTCTCCTTCACCGGTGGCCTGGCCAGCGGCACGAAGGCGGGCTCCGCTGCCGTCGCGGGCGCCAAGAAGATCGCCCTGGAGCTGGGCGGCAAGAACCCCAACGTGGTCTTCGCCGACGCCTGCGCGACCGAGGAGGGCTTCGACACCGCCGTCGACCAGGCGCTGAACGCCGCCTTCGCCCACAGCGGCCAGGTCTGCTCGGCGGGCGCCCGCCTGATCATCGAGGAGTCGGTGCGCGACCGCTTCGTCTCCGAGCTCGCCCGCCGCGCCGAGAAGATCAAGCTCGGCCGGGGCACCGAGGACGGCGTCGAGTGCGGCCCGCTGGTCTCCCAGCAGCAGCTGGAGAAGGTCGAGGCGTATGTCGCCTCCGCCCTGGCCGAGGGCGCGCAGCTGCGGGCCGGCGGCTCCCGCCCCAAGCCCAGCGACGTACGCCCCGCCACCGGCTACTTCTACTCGCCCACCGTCCTGGACGGCTGCCACCGCGGGATGAAGGTCGTCCGCGAGGAGACCTTCGGTCCGATCCTG
The DNA here is from genome assembly GCF_058245575.1 of Streptomyces sp. UF-297. Taxonomy (NCBI): domain Bacteria; kingdom Bacillati; phylum Actinomycetota; class Actinomycetes; order Kitasatosporales; family Streptomycetaceae; genus Streptomyces; species Streptomyces sp. UF-297. The sequence goes on from NZ_JBSIBZ010000030.1 coordinate 24,941, forward strand.
ACCGTCGAGACCTTCCAGGACGAGGACGAGGCCATCGCGCTGGCCAACGACACCGAATACGGGCTCGCGGGCGCCGTGTGGTCCGCCGACACCGCCCGCGCGCGCCGGGTGGCCGCCCGGCTGCGGCACGGCACGATCTGGATCAACGACTACCACCCCTACCTCCCGCAGGCGGAGTGGGGCGGCTTCGGAAAGTCCGGCATCGGGCGGGAATTGGGCCCCTCGGGTCTGGACGAGTACCGCGAGAGCAAGCACGTTTACGAGAACCTCCGGCCCGAGCCGGTCCGTTGGTTCGCAGGCTGAGACGCCTGACTGTTCGCAGCACCGCGTATTCCGCACGCACTTTGCAGTAAGGAGCACCCCCCATGCCTGTGTACGACTACGTCGTCGTCGGCGGCGGCACCGCCGGATCCGTGATCGCCTCGCGCCTCACCGAGGACCCGAACGTCACCGTGGCCGTCATCGAGGGCGGCCCGTCCGACATCGACCGCGAGGAGGTGCTGACGCTGCGCAAGTGGCTCGGCCTGCTCGGCGGCGAGCTGGACTACGAGTACACGACCACCGAGCAGCCGCGCGGCAACTCGCACATCCTGCACAGCCGCGCCAAGGTGCTGGGCGGGTGCTCCTCGCACAACACCCTGATCTCCTTCAAGCCGCTGCCCTCCGACTGGGACGAGTGGGAAGAGGCCGGCGCCGCCGGCTGGGGCGCCAAGGCCATGGACCCCTACTTCGGCAAGCTGCGCAACAACATCGTGCGGGTGGCCAAGAAGGACCAGAACCAGATAGCCACCGACTGGGTCGAGGCCGCCAAGACCGCGCTCGGCGTGCCCGAGGTCGTCGGCTTCAACGACAAGCCCTTCGAGGAGGGCGTCGGCTTCTTCGACCTCTCCTACCACCCCGAGAACAACAAGCGCTCCTCCGCCTCGGTCGCCTACCTCCACCCCCACATGGAGGCCGGTGACCGGCCCAACCTCACGCTGATGCTGGAGACCTGGGCGCACAAGCTGGAGCTTGAGGGCACCCGGGCGCGCGGCGTCCACGTCCGTACCAAGGACGGCGAAGAGGTGTACGTCGAGGCCGCGCGCGAGGTGCTGGTCTGCGCCGGCGCGGTGGACACCCCGCGGCTGCTGATGCACTCGGGCATCGGGCCGAAGGCCGACCTGGAGGCGCTGGGCATCCCGGTCGTGCACGACCTGCCGGGCGTCGGCGAGAACCTGATCGACCACCCCGAGTCGGTCATCGTCTGGGAGACCAACGGGCCCATCCCCGACAACTCCGCGATGGACTCCGACGCGGGTCTGTTCGTCAAGCGGGACCCGGACCACAAGGGCCCGGACCTGATGTTCCACTTCTACCAGATCCCGTTCACGGACAACCCGGAGCGCCTGGGCTACGAGCGGCCCGAGCACGGCGTCTCGATGACGCCGAACATCCCCAAGTCCCGTGCGCGCGGCCGTCTTTACCTCACCTCGGCCGACCCCGAGGTCAAGCCCGCGCTGGACTTCAAGTACTTCGAGGACGAGGGCGACTACGACGGCAAGACCCTCGTCGACGGCATCAAGCTGGCGCGCAAGGTCGCGCAGGCCGAGCCGTTCGCCAAGTGGCTCAAGCGCGAGGTCTTCCCCGGCCCCGAGGTCACCTCGGACGAGGAGATCAGCGAGCTGGTGCGCAAGGCGGCACACACCGTCTACCACCCGGCCGGTACCTGCAAGATGGGCGCGGCCGGTGACCGACTGGCCGTCGTGGACCCGGAGTTGAAGATCCGCGGCCTGGAGGGAATCCGTATCGCGGACGCCTCCGTCTTCCCGACGATGCCCGCGGTCAACCCGATGATCGGCGTGCTGATGGTGGGGGAGAAGTGCGCCGAACTGCTCTCCTTGTCCCCGGACAAGGACGGTGATGCGTAATGACTGACGCTGCCGCTACCGCCTCGGCGTCCACCGACGCCGTATTCTCCGTACGCAACCTCTGGAAGGTCTTCGGGCCCAAGGCCGAGCAGGTGCCCGGGAGTTCACTGGCCGAGCTGTCCCCGCAGGAACTGCGGGAGCAGGCCGGGTGCACCGCCGCGGTCCGCGATGTCTCCTTCGACGTCCGCAAGGGCGAGGTCTTCGTCGTCATGGGCCTGTCCGGCTCGGGCAAGTCCACCCTCGTACGCTGCCTGACCCGGCTCATCGAGCCGACCAGCGGCGTGCTGGAGATGGACGGCGAGGACGTGCGCGGCATGGACCGCACCTCGCTGCGCGAACTGCGCCGGCACCGGGCGGCCATGGTCTTCCAGCACTTCGGGCTGCTGCCGCACCGCAGCGTGCTGGACAACGTGGCGTACGGCCTGGAGATCCAGGGCGTGGGACGGGCCGAACGGCGCGCCACCGCCATGAAGTTCGTGGAGAAGGTGGGGCTGGCCGGGCTGGAACAGCGCCGGCCCGGCCAGCTCTCCGGCGGTCAGCAGCAGCGTGTGGGTCTCGCCCGCGCGCTGGCCGTGGACCCCGAAGTCCTGCTGTTCGACGAGCCGTTCAGCGCGCTCGACCCGCTGATCCGGCGCGACATGCAGGAGGAGGTCGTCCGCCTGCACCGCGAGGAGGGGCGGACGATGGTCTTCATCACGCACGACCTCTCGGAGGCACTGCGGCTGGGCGACCGGATCGCGCTGATGCGGGACGGGCGGGTCGTTCAGCTCGGCACGCCCGAGGAGATCGTCGGGGCGCCCGCCGACGAGTACGTGCGCGACTTTGTGCGCGATGTGCCGCGGGAGCAGGTGCTCACGGTGCGGACGGCCATGCGGCCCGCCCAGGACGGCGAGGCGGACCGGGGGGCAGCGCTTGCCCCCGACACCCTTGTCGCCGACGCGATCGAGGCCGTTGCGCGCACCGGCGGGGCGGCCCGTGTTGTCGACGAGGGGCGGTGTCTCGGCGTCGTCGACCACGAGTGTCTGCTGAATGTCGTTGCGCGACTGGACGAGGGGAAGGTGGCTGCCTGATGTACGCCTCTCCTTATCGTCAGGCTGCCGGTGCGCGGGCTGCGCAGCTGCACGCTGAGCGGACTCGTCGTTCCTCCGCGGTCCGGTGGTCGGTTGTGCCCGCCCTCCCCCGTAGCCCCAAGGGCACGGGAGGTGCCCCCCTCGCCAAGCGGAACGCCTGCCCACAGACGGGGTGGATGGGTGCGCTTCGTAGCGCGCTGTCCGCTATGGCCATGCGGCACTGGAGCAACGCTCAGCGGGCCGCGGCGATGAATGTGCCTTCGGGCACGGTCAAGCGGGGGCGGGCATGACGGTCGCCACCCCCAGCGCCGGTGCCTCTGTGGCGCGCGGCGCAGGTAATCCGCTGAGCGTGCTGACCCGGCATCGTGCGCTCAGCAAGGTCGCGCTGCTGATCGTCGCCGCCGCCGTTCTCGTACCGCTGGCGCACGCCAAGTGGGAGAGCGGGCTGTGGCCCGGCGAGCTGACCGTCGATCTGTCCAAGCCGCTGGGGAGTGCCAGTGACTGGATCATCGACAACCGGGACAGCCACCCGCTGTTCGTGTACTTCCTGGGGCATCTGTCCAACGCCGTGGTCGTGTCCGTACGCGGCGTGTATCTGCTGCTGCTCGCGCTCGGCTGGACCGGTGTCACCGCGGCCGTCACCCTGATCGCCTGGCGGGCCGCCGGGGTGCGGGTGGCCGTGACCGCGCTGGTCTCCTTCGCGGTCACCGGGCTGCTGGGCATGTGGGTGCCCGCCATGCAGACCCTCGCGCTGATGATCGTGGCGGTGCTCGCCTCGGTCGTCGTGGGCGCGCTGCTCGGTCTGGCGGGCGGGCTCTCGGACCGGATGTTCCGGATGATGCGGCCCGTGCTGGACACCATGCAGGTGCTGCCCGCCTTCGCGTATCTGCTGCCGGTCGTGCTCGTCTTCGGCATCGGTGTGCCGGCCGCGCTGCTGGCCACCGTCGTGTACGCGGCTCCGCCGATGGCGCGGCTGACCGCGCTCGGGCTGCGCGGCGCCGACCAGGGCGTACTGGAGGCCGTCAGCTCGCTCGGCGCCACCGGACGGCAGCGGCTGCTGACCGCCCGCCTGCCGCTGGCCCGCAAGGAGCTGCTGCTCGGGCTCAACCAGACGATCATGATGGCGCTGTCGATGGCCGTGATCGCCTCGATGATCGGCGCCGCGGGTCTGGGCGACCGCGTCTACCAGGCGCTGGCCTCGGTGGACGTGGGTGCCGCGCTCGCCGCCGCCGTACCGATCGTGCTGCTGGCCATCGTCATGGACCGTACGACCGCGGCCGCCGGTGAGCGGCTGGGCTCGGACGCGGGCCGCGGCGGGCCGTCCTGGCTCGCCGGGTGGCGCGCCTGGGCGGGCATCGGCGTGCTGACCGCGGTCATCGCCGCCGCGGCGCGGCTGGCAGGGTCCACGGTCTGGCCCTCCGGCTGGACGGTGGCCATCGCGGGCCCGGTCAACGACTTCAAGGAGTGGATGGTGGACCACCTCTACTCCGGCATCCCCGTCATCGGCGGCACCGCCGACTGGGCCGCGCACTTCACCTCCTGGGTCCTGGACCCGCTGCGCGACGGCCTGACCGCCCTGCCCTGGTGGGGCGTGCTGCTGATCGTCGCCGCGCTGGCGTGGCTGATCGGCACCTGGCGCACCGCCCTGACCGCGACCCTGGCCATGGCCGCCATCGGCGTGCTCGGCGTGTGGAAGCCGTCGATGAACACCCTGTCCCAGGTGCTCGCCGCGCTCGCGGTGACGCTGGTGCTGGGCTTCGGCATCGGCGTGCTGGCCGCGGGCAGCGAGCGCATGGAGAAGATCCTGCGGCCGGTGCTGGACGTGTGCCAGACCATGCCGCAGTTCGTGTACCTGATCCCGGTGGTCGCGCTCTTCGGCGTCGGCCGCGCCCCGGCTGCCGCCGCCGCGGTCGTCTACGCGCTGCCCGCCGTCATCCGCATCACCACCCAGGGCCTGCGGCAGGTCGACCCGGCCGCCATGGAGTCCGCCCGCTCGCTGGGCGCCACCCGCTGGCAGACCCTGCGCCAGGTCCAAATCCCGCTCGCCCGGCCCGCGTTGCTGCTGGCCGTCAACCAGGGCGTGGTCCTGGTCCTCGCGGTCGTCATCATCGGCGGCCTGGTGGGCGGCGGCGCGCTCGGCTACGACGTCGTCACCGGTCTGGCGACCGGCGATCTGGCGCTCGGGCTGGTCGCGGGCGTGGCCATCGTGTGCCTGGGTCTGATGCTGGACCGGGTGACGCAGCCCACCGAGCGCCGTACGGCGGGGAAGGGGGCCTGACCATGTCCCGTACCCGTATGCGCACGCGTACGTCCCTGAAGGCGGCCGGTGCCTTTGTGCTCGCCGGGGCCACGCTGCTGGCGCTGTCCGGCTGCGGCAAGGCGGACATGACCAAGCAGGCCTCGCCGTTCGCGGCGGCCAAGGGCACCAAGTCCGTCACGCTGTCCGTACAGACCTGGGTGGGCGCCCAGGCCAACGTCGGGGTCGCCAAGTACCTCCTGGAGCACGAGCTGGGGTACCGCGTGGACACCGTCCAGGTGGACGAGATCCCCGCCTGGGACGCGCTCAGCCAGGGCCGGGTGGACGCCATCCTGGAGGACTGGGGCCACCCCGACCAGGAACAGCGGTACATCAAGGACAAGAAGACGATCACGGCGGGCGGCGGCAACGGCGTCACCGGCCACATCGGCTGGTTCGTCCCCAAGTACTGGGCCGACGCCCACCCGGACGTCACCGACTGGAAGAACCTCAACAAGTACGCCGACCAGCTGCGCACGCCCGAGAGCGGCAGCAAGGGCCAGCTGATGGACGGCTCGCCGTCCTACGTCACCAATGACAAGGCGCTGGTGAAGAATCTCGACCTGGACTTCGAGGTCGTCTTCGCCGGGTCCGAGGCGGCGCAGATCACCCAGATCCAGCAGTTCGCCAAGTCCAAGAAGCCGTTCCTGACGTACTGGTACGAGCCGCAGTGGCTCTTCAACCAGGTGCCGATGGTGGAGGTCAAACTCCCCGAGCACACGGAGGAATGCGCGGCCAAGGGCGCCGAGGATCCCACCACGGTGGACTGTGCCTATCCGACCACTCCGCTGCAGAAATTCTTCAACACGGACTTCGCCGAGAGCGGCAGCGATGCCGCGAAGTTCCTGAAGAACTTCACGTGGTCCAAGGAGAACCAGAACGAGGTCTCCGAGATGATCGCCGCCGACCGGCTGTCCGCAGACGAGGCGGCCAAGCGGTGGGTCGAGAAGCACCCGGACGTCTGGAAGGCGTGGCTTCCCAAGAAGTGAGGACGCGGCTTCTCGCCGAGTGAGGACGCGCTGACGGCGCCGGGCCCGTATTGCTTTAGGCAGACGGGCCCGGCGCCGTCTCGTACTCAGGGTGCAGAGAATGCGCCGCCGGCGTGCTGATAATCGATGGCATGCCCTATCTGCCGCAGTCCGCGCCCAGCCGCGCCACCCACAAGAGCCTGGCCGTGAGATTTCCCAAGACGGTCGCCTGCGTCGAGGTGCTCGTGGCGCTGTTCTACCTCGCGGTCATGGGCTACGGCGGCGGGGACGCCGGATTCTTCAACGCGCTGCCCAGCCTGGTGAAGGCAGGCGTGCTCTGCGTGGCGGCGCTGATCCTGCTGCTGCGCCGGCGCTTTCCCATCGCCGCCCTGCTGGCGCTGGCCGCGCTCTCCGGCGTCGTGCCGATGGCCGGACTGCTCACCGCCATGGCCGCGTACGCCGCCGCCCGCCGCATCGACACCCCCCGCAAGCGCGGTGTCGTCCTGCTCGGTGCGGCCGTGCTGCCGATGGTGACCGGCATCGTCGGCACGGTCGGCAGCCACTACGGCACGTGGGTGTTCGGCTTCGCGATGGGAGCCGTGGTCGGCGCCGTCGGCGTACTGATCCCCGGCCTGGTCGGCAGCTCGGCGGGGCAGCAGGAGCGCCTGGTGCTGGCGCTGCGCGACCGGGCCGCCGCCGCCGAGGAGGCCCGGCAGCTGGCCGACAACGCCTCCCGGGTGGAGGAGCGCTCCCGTATCGCCGCCGAGATGCACGACCTGGTCGGCCACCGCCTCAGTCTGATCTCCCTGCACACCGGCGGGCTGGAGATGGCGCTGGCCTCGCAGGCGCCCGAGCTGAAGGAGGAGGCCGCGCAGGTACGGCTGGCCACCCGCGACGCGATGAACGAACTGCGCGAAGTCCTGGGCGTACTGGGCCCGTTGGGGCGCAACACCGGCACCGACGCGCTCACCGACGCCACCGGCACCCGCTCCGACATCGAGGCGCTGGCGGAGGAGTCGCGGGCCGCGGGCATCCCCGTCACCCTCACCTGGGACGGCGCGGACCTGGACACCCTGGAGCCGCGGGTGCGGCGCGCCGTGCACCGGGTCGTGCGCGAGTCCCTCACCAATGTGCACCGGTACGCGACCGGCGCCGCCGTCGAGCTGACCGTGGCGCACACCGAGGACCTGGTACGGGTCCGGATCCGCAATGGGGTGCCGCCCGTGCCGCCGGAGGCCACCACGGGGCTGGGCACCGGGCGCGGGCTGAACGGGCTGCGCGAGCGGGTCCGGCTGCTGGGCGGCGAGCTGCGCGCCGAGCCCACCCGTACGGGCGGCTTCCTCGTCGAGGCCTCCGTACCCGCCCGCCCCGCGCCGTCCGCCGCGCCCGCCGCGGAGTCGGGTCCGGTGCGCGCCGACGACCTGGTGGCCGAGGCCACCCGCAGGTCCGGCGCGCTGCCCGCCCCGCTGCGGACCCTGTCCGGCGCCGCGACCGGGCTGCTGGGGCTGGCGGGCGTGGGGGCGATGCTGCTGTTCGGGCTGGCGGTGGTGCAGAGCTCACGGCCGATCGCGGGCAGTGTGAACGAGGAGGCCACCGTACGGGTGGGCATGAGCCGCGAGCAGGTGTCGCGCCTGACGAGCTTCGAGAGCGACCTGGCGCGCGCCGCCGCTGCGGGCAAGGAGCCGCCGCGCCCGCCGGGCACCCAGTGCTACTTCCCGTACACGAGCGACCGGGGCCGGGACGGCCGGATCGAGCTCACCCGTTACTGTTTCCGCAACAACGTTTTGCTCGATATCGCCAACTTTTCCGTACCGCTGCACGAAGAGGTCGGCTGACGGTCTTCCGCACGCGCGGGCCGCTCACGACCGCTGCGGCCGTTCCCCGTCCCCCACCTCGCCGGAGAACCCCATGACCACCGAATCCGCAGCCGCCCCCACCGGCAAGATCCGAGTCCTGCTCGCCGACGACGAGGAAATGATTCGTCACGGCGTCCGCCTCATCCTGCGTCACGCCGAGGACATCGAGGTCGTCGGCGAGGCCGTCAACGGCGCCGAGGCGGTCGAGATCGCCCAGAAGCAGCCGGTGGATGTCGCGCTGGTCGACATCCGGATGCCCGTGCTGGACGGGCTGGCCGCGATCGAGCAGCTCGTACAGCTCGACCCCAAGCCGCAGGTCGTCATGCTCACGACCTTCGGTGACGAGGAGAACGTCACCCGCGCCCTGGCGGCGGGGGCCACCGGCTTCCTGCTCAAGGACGAGGGCCCGCAGGAACTGATCAACGCGGTGCGGGCCGCGGCGGCCGGAGACTCCGTGCTCTCGCCGGGCGTCACCGCCACCGTCATCAAGCGGATGCTCACCGGAGGCGCCCGCATCGGCGCCGGCTCCGCCCCGGCCGAGGGCCCCGGCGAGCGCCTCGCCGCCCTGACCGACCGCGAGCGGGAGGTGCTGGCCATGCTCGGCGAGGGCCTGCCCAACCTGGAGATCGGCCGCCGCCTGGACATCGGCCTGGGCACGGTCAAGACCCACGTCGGGCGGATCCTGGAGAAGACCGGCACGGAGAGCCGGGTCCAGGCGGCGCTGCTGGCACATCAGGCGGGGCTGGCTTCGTAGTCGGCTCGTAGTCGGCTCCGGGCCGGAGCGCGCTCGGTCAGTGGCGGCCGCGCAGCATGGCGAGCAGCCGGCGGGCCTGGCCGCCGCGCCCGGAGCCGCCGTAGGACCGGTGGGGCCGGTGCGTGTGGGACCTGCGGGTGCGGCCGGAGTGGGAGCGGCGGGCGCCGGCGATGGTCCGCTGCCCCTGCGGGCTGCGGGCGTAGCGCAGGATGCGGTCGAGCAGTCCGGGCATGACGCCTCCAGGGTGTCGGGCCGTGTCGGATGAAGCGGATCGGCTCGGCGCTGCGAGTACCCCGCGCCCGCCCGGTGATGCCACCGGTGTGCCCTCAAGGCCTCGGGCAACCCCTCGTCCCCCGGTGCGGGCGGCGGCAGGCATAGTAGGTCGCGATCTCGGTCTCGATCGAGGTCATGACAATTGCTCGGCCGTCTCGTGTACGTAACAGGGGGACCAGGCTCCATGCCTTCCATACGCCGATCCACCGCGGCCGCCGCCGCGGTGGCCGCACTGCTCGCCGTCACCGCCACCGGCTGTGGCCCGGACCAGGAGAACGCCGCCGGGGCGCAGCCGAGCGCAGCGGCCTCCACGGAACAGAAGAAGAACGGGGGCGGCGACGACCTCAAGCTTCCCGAAATCCCCAAGGAATGGGGCGACTTGGGGAAGTGGAAGGAGGGCGGCTGGAAGAACTGGGACAAGTGGTCCCGCAAGGCGTCCGAGTTCGCCAACCCCGTCATCAAGGACCTGTGGCAGCCGGACCGGATGGCCAAGGCCGACTCCCCGAACCTCTCCGTGCAGAGCACCGGCGCGGGGCAGGGCTACGGCGCCACCGACCCCGACCCGCGCCCGGTGCCGGCCCGCGAGGTCAAGCGGCCCTACAACCGCAACATGGCGCCCATCGGGAAGATCTTCTTCGACAGCCCCGAGGGGCCGATGGTCTGCTCGGGCACGGTCGTCAAGGACCCCGCGCACCCGGGCCGTTCCAACCTGGTGTGGACGGCGGGGCACTGTGTGCACGCGGGCAAGCGCGGCGGCTGGATGCGCAACATCGTCTTCGTGCCCTCGTACAACAACGCCGGGCTGCCGATGCGGCAGGCCGTGCGGGCGCCGCGCCAGGAGGTCGCCCCGTACGGCACGTGGTGGGCGGACTGGATCACCACCTCCGGGCAGTGGATCGACATGGGCAGCACGAAGGAGGGCAACGCCGGTTCCGCGTACGACTTCGCGGTGCTGCACGTGAAGCCGGAGGGCGGCCGGGGCCGGTCGCTGGAGGAGACGGTGGGTGCCGCCGTACCGGTGTGGTTCGGCTCGCCCGAGCCCAACCAGGTCAACGGGATGCAGGCGTTCGGCTACCCGGCGGGCGCGCCCTATGACGGCGCGCGGATGATGAACTGCCTGGACCGGCCCAACCGGCTGACGATGGCGCAGGGCACCCCGGCGATGAACCGGATCGGCTGCACCATGACCGGCGGTACGTCCGGCGGCGGCTGGCTCACCCAGCGCGGCGGGCAGACCGTGCTGGTCTCCAACAGCTCGATCTCCTCGGCCAACCACACCTGGCTGGCGGGGCCGCACCTGGGCCGCGAGGCGAAGGGCGTCTTCGACGCGGTCAGCCGGAAGTTCGCCGGCCGGGGCTGACGCTCCGCCGTACGCGCGGCCGGTCGACTGCGGGCCGGCTGCGGCTGGGCGCACAGTTCCCCCGCGCCCCTGATGGGGCGCGGGAGTGGTGTCAGCTGTCGGTGGAGGTGCGGCGGCGGGCGGCGATGACCAGGCCCGCGCCGGCGGTCAGGGCGGCAGCGGCCCCGCCGAGCGCCCACGGGGTGGCACCGGCGCCGGTGGCAGCGTTCCCGGACGGCGCGGCGGTGTCCTGGACGGGCGCGACGGCGGGCTCGACGCCGGGCTTGCCGCCCGCGCCGTGGTCGCCGCCGCCCTGCCGGCGCTGCTCGCCGGTGGCGGCGTCGCCGTCGCTGTCGCCGCCCTTCTTGTCCGCCAGGATGCGCGAGACCGCGACGCGGGCGTCGTCATCGTCCTTCGAGAGGGGCTTCTTCGCGGTGCCGTCCGGCCGGGCGTCCGGCGCCGCGTCGGGGGTCGCCTTGGCGGGCGAGGCGGCGTCGTCGGCGGCGAACGCCGGAGCGGAGAACAGGACGGCAGGTGCTATCGCGGCAGCCGCGACAGCGGTCGAAACCCGAGACAACTTCACGTGAACCCCCACAGCGCACTAAATCTTGGAATATCCCCTCTGCCGGCCTCATCAGCGCCGGTTCCGCATGATCCATGGGGGTGTGGGCCCCGCCTACTGCGGTGGGGCGGGCAGGGTGCGGAGCAGGGCCTCCAGGGCCGCGGCGTAGGCGTGGTCGGGCGGGGTGGCGTAGCCGACCACCAGGCCGTGGAGGGTGGGGGCGGGGGAGCCGGGGTGGCGGAAGGCGGAGAGGGGATCGAGGGAGATGCCCTGCCAGCGGGCGGCGCGGAGGGCGGATTCCTCGGTGCCGGGCGGGAGTTGGAGGACGGCGTGCAGGCCGGCGGCGATGCCGGTGGCGGTGATGTGCGGGGCGTGTTCGGCCAAGGCCGCGACCAGCCGGTCGCGGCGGCGCCGGTAGTGCAGGCGCATGCGCCGGATGTGGCGGTCGTAGGCGCCGCACTCGATGAAGTCGGCGAGGGTGAGCTGATCGGTGGCGCTCGCCCACGCCTCGCGCTCGCCCTTGGCGGCCAGTACGCGCTCCACGAGCGGGTCCGGGAGCACCATCCAGCCCAGCCGCAGCGCGGGGGACAGGCTCTTGCTGACCGAACCGGCGTAGATGACGCGGTCCGGGTCCAGCCCTTGAAGGGCTCCGACGGGCCGGCGGTCGTAGCGGAACTCGCCGTCGTAGTCGTCCTCCAGGACCACACCGCCCGTCGAGCGCGCCCAGTCGACGGCGGCCGCGCGGCGGTCGGGGTGCAGCGGGCCGCCGGTGGGGAACTGGTGGGCCGGGGTCAGGACGGCCGCCCGTACGCCGCGAAGGGCCGCCAACTCGGCGGTGTGGGCGCCGGATTGGTCCAGGGGGAGCGGGACGGTGGGGCCGGTGGCGGACTCCAGGATGGAGCGGTGGAAGGGCAGGCCGTAGGACTCCACGGCCAGGGGCCCGCGGAGTACGGGGTCCGGGCCGCCGGTCAGCAGGCGCAGGGCGTGGGCGAAACCCGAGCAGATGACGATGCGTTCGGGCTCGGTGCGCACGCCGCGGGCGCGCGCGAGGTAGGCGGTGAGGGCGGCCCGCAGCTCGGGCCTGCCGCGCGGATCGCCGGGCCCGAAGGCGTCGTTGGGGGCCGCGGTCAGCGCACGCCGGGCCGAGGTCAGCCAGGCGGCGCGCGGGAAGGAGGCGGCGTCCGGCTGCCCCTGCTGGAGGTTGTGGGCGGGCCGGGGCGCGGCGGGCCGGTGTGCGGGGGCGCGCGGCGGCTTGAGCGGCTCGGCGCGCTGGGCGACGCGGGTACCCGACCCCTGACGGGCGCTGAGCCAGCCCTCGGCGACGAGTTCGGCATAGGCGTCGGCGACGGTATTGCGGGCGATACCGAGGTCGGCGGCGAGCGACCGATAGGGCGGCAGCCGAGTACCGGGCGCGAGCCGCCCCGTACGCACCGCCTCCCGCAACGCACGCGTCAGCACCGCACTACGACTACCGCCCCCACTGAGATCCAGATGCAGATCGACCCCCGGCCTACCGCCCCAGGCAACGGAACCGGACTGGTTGACCTCTACTTCCGCCATAAGAGGCGACTCTAGCGCCGGTCATTCGGACATCAGGGGCGCGGGGAACTGCGCATTTTTAGGGGCGCGGGGAACTGCGCGACCAGCCCCCACCGGCCCGCAGCTGCCCGGCCACTCACCTCACCACCAGCGCAATACCCCCCAGCATCAGACACCCCAGCGCATACACGGCCAACACCGTCCGCAGCACCCGATGAGAGTCGACCGGAGCAACGGCCGCCGCCGCACGGACACCGGCTTCACGCGGAACCGGCACCGCACTCCGCCCGCCGACCCCGGCCGGAACCCGCGGCGCCGGAACGGACGCAGGAACCGGCCGCGCTCCCTCGGCCCGCTCCGCCAACTGCACGGCAAGCTCCACACGCGCCAACGCCGCACTCGACGCCAGCGCGGCGCTCACGTTCTGCACCGCGACAAGCTGGACCGTCGAGTAGCCCAGCAACTGCGCCGTACCCGCCTGGCTGGCCGCGAACATCGCGTTGGCGCCGGTGTTGGAGCCCGCCAGGAAGCCGCCGACGGCGCCGATCCAGGGCGCGAGCAGCAGATAGCCGGGCCCGAGCGCGGCACCGGCCTGGGCGATCTCGCGGCTCATGCCCGTTACCGTCAGCAGTGCGCCCAGCGCCAGGAACAGGACGGTGGTCAGGGCCACCTGCCACCAGCGCCGTACCGCCGTGCCCAGCGCCGCGGGCAGGACCGAAGCGGCCGCGCCCAGCAGCCACGGGGTGAGCGCGGCGGTCAGCAGCAGCCAGCCCGCGGGCCCGGCCACCACCGTCCACCAGCCCTCCCGGATTCCGGCCGCCTCCAGCAGCGCCCGCCCCGCCAGCAGCCCGGCGACCAGGAAGCCGTACGGGGCCAGTGGGCGGGCGATCGGGGCGCGCGGCCGGGCGGTGCGCGGGGTGCCGCGCCGCCGTCCGCCCAGGAGCATCGCCACGATGGCGGCGAGCCCGCCCAGCACACCGGCCAGCGGTACGCCGAGGAAGGTGTTGACCGCCCACAGGGTGACCCACAACGCGCCCACGGACAGCAGGAGTTCGAGCCAGGAGGCCACCGCCCCGCGCAGCCCGAAGGTGATCACCAGTGCCGCCGCGCCGGCGATGAGGAAGATGGGGGCGGAGAGCAGTGCCGAGTGCACGCCGAGGTCCTGGAAGTCCACGCCGCCCAGCTGTACGGCGACCAGGCTGCCCGTACCCAGGGAGCCCCACGGCACCGTGACCAGCCCCAGCAGGCCCACCACCGCCGCCTTCGCCGGGGGCAGGCCCAGGCGCCGCAGCAGCGGGATGGCCACGATGACGCCGATGCCGAAGCCGGTCAGGGACTCGGCGAACGGCGTCACGCCGAGGACGACGAGCAGCACCGCGCGGGCGGGCGAGCCGACGGCGCCGCCGATCCGGTCCCCGAGCCGGTTCTGCGCGCCGGTGCGGCTCATCAGCTCGCTGAGCAGCAGGCCGCCGAAGAGAATGGCGGACAGCTCAACTGCCGTGGGCAGCATCTGCAGTTGGGCGGACATCAGGCGGGTGGGCGGGGTGCGGAACGCCGTCGCGGTGAGCAGTGCCGCGGTGGCCAGCGCCGCCAGGCCCGCGTACAGGGCCCGCACCCTGAAGCCGAGGAGGCCGAGCGTCACCAGGACCGGCAGGGTGGCCAGGGCGGCATTCACCGGGCGGCAGCGCCGCGCTTATCGGTGCGCTCGGTCAGCCCCACCACCAGCCCCACGGTGGCCCGGAACGCGCCGGTGTCCGCCGGGTCGGGCGTCTTGTGCTTGCGCAGCAGACCGACCTCGCGGATGAACGCGGAGAGGTCCAACGCGCCCTGTGGAGCGGTGACTTCGAGGGTACGGGCGTCGGGGCGGTGGCTCACGGTGGCCTCGGTTTCTCGGGAGGGAGGGCCGGTGCGCTCACGCCGTGCGGGCGGTGCGGGTGCCCGCCCCACGGCCGGTCCTCCTGCGGACAACGGGCTACCGCACTGTGCATTTATCCCCGCCTTACGACCAACCGCAGCCCGGTGACTCAGTCAGGTCGCCGGGCCCGTGCGCCCTGCCCCCGCCCGTTACGCCCTGCCCGTCACGCCCCGCCCGCTGCACCTTGCTCGCCACGCCCCGCCCGTTACGCTCCGCCCGCTACGCCCCGCCCCGCAGATCCGCCGCGATGCCGTGCGCCGCCTCCATCGTCCGCCTGAGCAGGTTGGGGCCGAAGGTGATGCGGGAGGCGCCCAGTTCGCCCAGCTCGCGCGGGCCCGGGCCCTCACGGGTGGCGAGGGCGTTGACCGGGACGCCGAGGCCGGCCGCCAGCTCGCCCAGCAGGTGCGGGGGAGCCAGGATCGGGTACACGCAGTCGGCGCCCGCCGCCGCGTACGCCCGGCCGCGCGCGACGGCCTCCTCGACGGCTCTCTCGACGGCCCGCTCAACGGCATCGAGGGTGCCCCCGTCGCCCTCGCCGCCCCCGTCGCCCTCGCCGCCCTCGTTGCCTCCGCCGCCGTGCAGGAAGACGTCCACCCGGGCGTTGATCACCAGCGCGTCACCCGCCTCGGCGCGCACCTCGGCCAGCCAGTCCGCCTGCCGCCGCGGGTCCTTCAGGAGACCGGTGTCCGGGTCGGTGTCCTCCAGGTTGCAGCCCACGGCGCCGCTCTCGGCCAGCCGCTCCACCAACTCCCGTGCCGACAGGCCGTATCCGGCCTCCACGTCGGCCGATACGGGGACGCCGGGCACGGCCCGGGTAATGCGTGCGATCGCGGCGAACATCTCGGCGGGCGGGGTCGCGCCGTCCTCGTACCCGAGGGAGGCCGCGACCGCCGCGCTCGGGGTGGCCAGGGCCGGAAAGCCCGCGTCCGCGAAGGCCCGGGCGCTGGCCGCGTCCCACGGGCCGGGGAGGACGAGCGGATCGCCCGCCGTACGGCCGTGGTGCAGCGCCCGCAGGGCCGCGGCGCCGGACAGCGCGGTGTCCGGGGTGAGCGTCATGCGTGCTCTCCCGGGGGCCTGCGGGTCGCCACATTGATGCGGTTCCAGGAGTTGATGGCCGTGATCACCCCGATGAGATGGGCCAGTTCGCGCTCGCCGAACTGCGCGGCGGCGCGCTCGTACACCGCGTCCGGCACGAAGCCGTCGGTCAGCACGGTCACCGCCTCGGTCAGCGCGAGGGCGGCCCGCTCCTTCTCGGTGTAGAAGCCCGCGGCCTCCTCCCAGGCGCCGACCAGGCTGATCCGCTGCTCGCTCACGCCCGCCGCCCGCAGGGCCTCGGTGTGCATGACGATGCACGGGGCGCACTTGTTCAGGAACGAGGCGCGCAGAAAGACCAGTTCGGCCAGGGTGTCGTCGCCCAGGCCCTTCTTGGCGGCGCGGGTGAGTTCGTACAGGGCCCGGTAGATCTCGGGATTCTTGGGCCAGTAGTCCAGTCGCCCGGTCAACGCGCTCACACCCGGCCCGGGGTCAGGCGGGTGGTCACGCCGATGCGGTTCCAGGCGTTGATGGTGGTCGCCAGGGCGATGACCTGGGACAGCTCCTGGTCGTCGAAGTGGGCGGCGGCGCGCTCGTAGACGGCGTCCGGCACGAAGCCGTCGGTCAGTACGGTGATCGCCTCGGTCAGGGCGAGGGCGGCCCGCTCCTTCTCGGTGTAGAAGCCCGCCGCCTCCTCCCAGGCGTTGAGGAGGTAGATCCGCGCCTGGGTCTCGCCCTCCTTGAGGGCGTCCTTGATGTGCATGTCGATGCAGAAGGCGCAGTGGTTGAGCTGCGAGCCGCGGATCTTGATCAGTCCGACCAGCGCCGGGTCCAGGCCCTTCCTGGCCGCCGTGTCCAGCGCGATCATGGCCTTGTAGAACTCGGGGGCCTGCTGGGCGAGGTTCATCCGGGGGCCGTGGGTGTGGCCGGGGTGTCCGGCGGGGTTCGCATTCGTCGTCATGCTCTAGAAACTATGCCGATAATGGCTCAGGGGTATGGTCCACTTTCATGGAGAATTCGTGGGCCACTTTCGGCCGGGACCTGCACCTGGACCTGTCCGGTCCCGGGGGCGTACGCGCAGGTCTGATGCATGCCCTGCGGGAGGCGGTGCGCACCGGACGGCTCGCGCCCGACACCCGGCTGCCCTCCTCGCGCTCGCTCGCCGCCGACCTCGGCATCGCCCGCAACACCGTCGCCGACGCCTACGCCGAACTCGTCGCCGAAGGGTGGCTCAGCGCCCGCCAGGGATCGGGTACCCGCGTCGCCCGCCGCGCCCTGCCGCGTACCGCGCCGCCCGCCCGCCGCGCCACCCCGCCGCAGGTTGCCACCGGCCCGCGGCACGACCTGAGCACCGGCACCCCCGACGCCTCCGGCTTCCCCCGCTCGGCGTGGCTGGCCGCCGCCCGCCGGGCCATGGCCGCCGCCCCCAACAGCGCCTTCGGATACGGCAGTCCGATGGGCAGACCCGAGCTGCGCACCGTCCTGGCCGACTACCTCGCCCGCGCCCGCGGCGTGCGCGCCGACCCCGAACGCATCGTGATCTGCGCCGGGTTCATCCAGGGTCTGGCGCTGCTGAGCCGGCTGCTGCGCCAGTCCGGCGTACGGGAGCTGGCCAACGAGTCCTACGGGCTGTGGTTCCACCGGGAGGCCGCGGCGCGCGCCGGGCTGCGTACCGTGTCCCTGCCGGTGGACGACCGCGGCGCGGACACCGGCAAGCTGGAGGAGCTGCGCGGCGTACGGGCCGTACTGCTCACCCCCGCCCACCAGTTCCCCACCGGCGTGCCGCTGCACCCCGACCGGCGCGCCGCCGTCGTCAGCTGGGCGCGCGCCGGCGGCGGGGTGATCCTGGAGGACGACTACGACGGGGAATTCCGCTACGACCGCCAGCCCGTCGGAGCTCTTCAAGGACTGGACCCCGACCACGTCGTCTACCTCGGCACCGCCAGCAAGAGTCTTGCCCCCGCGCTGCGCCTGGCGTGGATGGTGCTGCCGGACCGTCTCGTCGAGCCGCTGCTCGCCCTCAAGAGCACCGGCGAGTGGTCCTCGGGGGCCCTGGACCAGCTCACCCTCGCCGAGTTCATCTCCTCGGGCGCCTACGACCGGCATGTGCGCAGTATGCGGCTGCGCTACCGGCGGCGCCGCGACCAGCTCGTCGCCGCGCTGGCCGAGCACGCCCCGCACGTGCACGTCTCCGGGATCGCCGCCGGGCTGCACGCCGTCCTCGAACTCCCGCCC
Organism: Streptomyces sp. UF-297; assembly: GCF_058245575.1. Classification (NCBI taxonomy): domain Bacteria; kingdom Bacillati; phylum Actinomycetota; class Actinomycetes; order Kitasatosporales; family Streptomycetaceae; genus Streptomyces; species Streptomyces sp. UF-297. Next base: position 42,687 of record NZ_JBSIBZ010000030.1, read on the forward strand.
GGCACCGCGCCGTCCATCGTGCAGGCCGCCCTGTGGCAGGGCCTGGCCCTGGACCCGCTGACCCGCTTCCGCGCGCCCGACGCGCCGGGCGCGGCCCGCGACGCCCTGGTCGTGGGGTACGGCACCCCGGCGGAGCACGCCTTCTCGGGGGCGCTGGACGCGCTGCTGCGGGTGCTGCCGGAGGCGGTGGAGTGACGGCGGGCACGTGCTGCGCCACGCGCGAGAGGTGACGCACTCGCCGTTGATCGCTTGGCCCGGTTGACACCGGAATTCTTACGGTGCGGGGATGGACCCGTCCCCGTTATCCGTAGCCGACGCCGCGCCCCCTGCCCGTGCCGGAGCACGGCAGTGGGCCGGGCTGGCACTGCTCGTCCTGCCCGCGGCCGTCCTCTCCCTCGACATGACGATGCTGCACCTGGCCGTCCCCCGGATCAGCGCCGACCTGCACCCCAGCAGCACCCAACTCCTGTGGATGATCGACATCTACAGCTTCCTGATGGCCGGTCTGCTGATCGCCATGGGCACCCTCGGGGACCGGATCGGGCGCAGACGGCTGCTGCTGACCGGCGCGGTGGCCTTCGCCGTGGTCTCGGCGCTGGCCGCGTTCGCCGCCGGCGCGACGATGCTCATCGTGGCGCGCGCGGCGCTGGGCGTGGCCGGGGCGACCCTGATGCCCTCGACGCTGTCGCTGCTGCGCCGGATGTTCCCCGACGGGCGGCAGCGCGCCGTGGCGATCAGCATCTGGAGCGCCGGATTCTCCACCGGCGCGGCGCTCGGCCCCGTGGTGGGCGGGCTCCTGCTGGAGCACTGGTGGTGGGGGTCGCTGTTCCTGGTGGCGGTGCCGGTGATGGGGCTGCTGGCGGCGCTCGGGCCCGTACTGCTGCCGGAGAGCCGCGCGGCGGCCCCGGGCCGCCTGGACGCGGTCAGCGTCGCGCTGTCGCTCGGTGCCGTACTGGGCGCGGTGTACGGCCTGAAGAAGCTGACCGCCGAGGGCGTGACGCCGCTGCCCGCCCTGGTACTGGTGGCCGGACTGGCCCTCGGCGCCTGCTTCGTACTGCGCCAACGGCGGCTGCCCGTACCGCTGTTGGACCTGCGCCTCTTCTCCGACCGGGCCTTCTCCACCTCCGTCGGCACCGTCACGGCCTGCGTCCTGACCTACGCCGGCATGCAGTTCTTCATCGCCCAGTACCTCCAGTCGGTCGCCGGGCTCGGCCCGTTCGAGGCCGGTCTGTGGCTGCTGCCCGGCGCCGTCGTCGGCGCGCTGGCCTCCCTGCTCGGACCGCTGCTGGCACGCCGCTTCCCCCGCGCCCGGGTCATCGCGGCGGGCCTGGTGATGATGGCCGCGGGCTTCGCGACGCTCTCCCGCCTCACCCCCGGCGCGGACCCGCTCCTGGTCGCCGTCGCCTTCACCCTCATGGCCATCGGGTACGGCCCCGTCTTCGCGCTCGGCACCGACACGGCCACCGCCGCCGCCCCGCCCGACCGCACGGGCAACGCCGCGAGCGTCGTCTCCGTCACCGGCGACCTCGGCATCTCGCTGGGCATCGCCGTCCTCGGCAGCATCGGCACCGCCGTCTACCGCGCCAACCTGCCCGCCCCCACGGGCACCCTGCCCGCCGAGGCCCTGCACACCGCCCGCGAGGGCATCGCCGCCGCCACCTCGGCCGCCCCCGGCCTCCCGCCCGCCACAGCCACCCACCTCCTGGACACCACCTCCCGAGCCTTCCTCACCGCCCTGGAAACCGTCTCCCTGACGAGCACGGCCCTCGCGGTGGTCTGCGGAGCGCTGGTGCTGGCGGCCTTTCGCCGCAGGGGCGGGGCGGGTACGGGGGTGGGGTGACGGGGGCGTCCGGGTGTGGGGCGGGGTGGCGCGGGCGGTCGGGGCGCGCGCGTACCGGTTACCCCGCTGGCCTGCGCGAAGGGGGCGGGGTGCTTCCTGTGTGCCCGATGCGACCGGCCCTACGGCGCGCCGGCCCCCGACAGGCCGCCTGTCCGGGCGACTTGGTGGGCGCGCCCGGCCTGGGCCGCGTCTGGCCTGGACCGCATCCGGCCCGGATCGCGCCCGGCCTGGGCCGTGCCCCCTTCGACCTCGCGGGCGCGGACGACACCCCGTTTACGACAACGGCTACTTCAAGCCTTCGACCTCGCGGGCGCGGGCGCGGGACCGCTGCGCGGGATCGCCCGCGCCGTGGTCGACGGGGAGGTGTGAGGCACGGCCCACAGGGGTGGGCACGGCGCCGGCCACAGGGAGGTGTGAGGCGCGGGGCGTCAGGGTGCGGTGTTCCGTTCGGGAGGTGCCGGGGGCGTGGGGGAGGACTCGGTGGGTGCGGCGGGTGGTTCGCCGAAGCGGGTCAGGGTCAGGGCGCCCAGGACGGCCAGGGCGAAGCCGGTGACGGCCAGGGGCGTGAGGCCCTCGCGGGTGCGGTCGCCGAGCCAGGCGACGCCGACCAGGGCCGGGCCGAGCGTCTCGCCGATGACCATGCCGGCGGTGGCGGTGGTGACCGAGCCGCGCTGGAGGGCGGAGGTGAGCAGGAGGAAGGCGGAGCCGCCGCCGATGAGGAGCGCGTAGGTGGCGGGGTTGGTGAGCAGGGAGGGGAGGGAGAGGCTGTCGATGAGGCGTACGGAGACCTCCACGACCCCGAAGCCGCAGCCGGCGCCGAGGCCGAGCGCCGCCGCCCGCGCCCGCCCCGGCAGGCGCCCGGCCGGTACGCCGCAGGCGAGGACGGCCAGTGCCACCCCCAGCGTGGCCAGGCGCAGCGCCAGGGACCCCGTACGGTGCCCCTCTTCGCCCGAGGCCAGCCCCAGCAGGGCCAGGCCGCCGCAGACCAGCGCCACCGCCGCCCACTCGACGCGGCTGAGCCGGGTGTGCAGGACGCGGGTGGCGACGACGGCGGTGACGGCGAGGCTGGCGGCCAGGGCGGCGCCCACCGCGTAGATGGGCAGCGAGCGCAGCGCGGCCAGTTCGAGCAGGAAACCGGCGCCGTCCAGGGCCAGGCCGAGCAGATAGCGCCACTGTTTCAGGGCGCGCAGCACAAGGCCGGGGTCGACGCCGGAGCCGGTGCCGGGCGCGGTGGCGCGGGTCGCGACCGCCTGGAGTACGGAGGCGGTGCCGAAGCAGAGCGCCGAGCCGAGCGCGCAAACCATCCCGAGGATCACAGATCCGACCATAGGCGTACGGCGGCCGGACCCCTTTCACGCGGTGCCGGGGCGTACACCTAGGCTGCACCGTTGAAAGTGACACGAGTGACGCCGGTGACGGGGGATACGTACATGGCGGAGAAGGCGCGACGACGGCTGCGGTCGAGCACGGTGATCCTGGGCGGGATGGGCGCGCTGGCGGCGGCCCTGACCTCCTGCGGCTCCGAGCCGGACAAGCGGTGCGTGGACCGCAACAGCTACGACGTGGTCAAGGGATACCGGGTGGTGGACGCCAAGGCGTGCCGGAACTCGGGGAGCTCGGGATCGTCCGGTACCGGCGGGAGCACCGGCAGCGGCGGCTCGTACGGGAAGGGCAAGGGCACGGGCAAGGGTGCCGGCGCGGGCGGCGGGAAGTCCGTCGACGGGCAGTGGTACTACGGCTCCGAGACCAGCGGCGGCCGTGCCGACCGCGGCACCTTCAGCAAGAGCCAGGCCGTGGACCGCGGCGGCTTCGGCTGCTCCGGTTCGAGCGGGGGCTGAGCGGCACCATGCGGCGGCACACCATCACCCCGCGCCCCGGCTGGCAGCAGACCGTCGAGGCGCAGGGCCTGATCTACCCCCTGACCCGCTACCCGGACGACTCGCTGCGCCCGTACTGGGACGAGAGCGCGTACTACTCCTTCTCGCTGCCCGAGGTCGAGGCACTGGAGGAGGTCGTCGAGGAACTGCACACGATGTGCCTGGCGGCGGCCGAGCACATCGTCCAGCAGCGCCGCTTCGCCGACCTCGGACTGACCGACCCGCACCTGGCGGAGCTGGTCGCCGAGTCCTGGCGCAGGAGGGACGAACTGCCCTCCCTGTACGGGCGGTTCGACCTGCGCTACGACGGCAGCGGCCCGGCCAAGATGCTGGAGTACAACGCCGACACCCCCACCTCCCTGGTGGAGGCGGCGAGCCCGCAGTGGTTCTGGATGGAGGACCGCTTCCCCGGCGCCGACCAGTGGAACTCGCTGCACGAGCGGCTGGTGGCGGCCTGGAAGAAGCAGGCCGCGCTGCTGCCGCCGGGAGCCCCGCTGCACTTCGCGCACTCCGCGGGCGACGAGCTGGGCGAGGACCTTATGACGGTGGCCTACCTGGAGGAGACGGCGCAGCAGGCCGGCCTGGAGACCGTCGCCATCTCGATGGAGGACATCGGCTGGGACCGGCTCGCACACCGCTTCGTGGACCAGCGGCTGCGCTTCATACGGGCCTGCTTCAAGCTCTACCCGTGGGAGTGGCTGGCCACGGACGCCTTCGGTCCGCACGTCCTGGACACTCTCGACAACGGCGGCGGCACCGGCTCCACGCTGTGGATCGAGCCCGCCTGGAAGATGCTGCTGTCCAACAAGGCGCTGCTGGCCGTCCTTTGGGAGCTCTACCCCGGCCACCCGAACCTGCTGCCCGCCTACCTGGACGGGCCGCGCGAGCTGGCGCACACGAGCGGGTACGTATCCAAGCCGCTGCTCGGGCGCGAGGGCGCCGGGGTGACGCTCCATCAGCCGGGCGGCGACTCCGTCGGCAACGGAGTGATGCCGTCGGCCACACGCGAAGAGGCCTGCTGCTACCAGGAGTTGGCCCCGCTGCCCGACTTCGACGGCAACCGTGTGGTGCTCGGCGCGTGGGTCGTCGAGGACGAGGCGGCGGGGCTCGGCATCCGGGAGTCGGCGGGGCCGGTCACGGACGAGTACGCCCGCTTCCTGCCCCATGTGATCCGCTGACCGTACGGACTCAGGCGCCCAGTACGGACCGCAGCTGGTCCAGCCCCCAGTCCAGGTCCTCCTTGCTGATCACCAGCGGCGGCGCGATCCGGATCGTGGAGCCGTGGGTGTCCTTGACCAGGACGCCCCGGTCCATGAGCTTGTGCGAGATCTCGCGGCCGGTCCCGTGGGCCGGGTTGATGTCCACGCCCGCCCACAGCCCGCGCCCGCGCACCGCGTCCACCGCGCCGCCGCCCACCAGCAGCCGCAGCTCGCTGTGCAGATGCTCGCCCAACTCTGTTGCCCGCTGCTGGTATTCGCCGCTGCGCAGCATCGCGATGACCTCCAGTGCCACCGCGCAGGCGAGCGGGTTTCCGCCGAAGGTCGAGCCGTGCTCGCCGGGCCGGAAGACGCCCAGCACCTCCGAGGAGGCCACCACCGCCGAGACCGGTACGACCCCGCCGCCCAGCGCCTTGCCCAGGACGTACACGTCCGGCACCACGCTCTCGTGCTCGCACGCGAAGGTCCGGCCCGTGCGCCCCAGCCCCGACTGGATCTCGTCCGCGATGAAGAGCACGCCCCGCTCGCGCGTCAACTGCCGTACGCCCGGCAGATATCCGGGCGGCGGCACCAGCACACCCGCCTCGCCCTGGATCGGCTCCAGCAGCACCGCGACCGTGTTCTCGTCCACGGCCGCCTCCAGCGCGGCCAGATCGCCGTACGGGACGATCTCGAAGCCGGGGGTGTACGGGCCGTAGTCGGCGCGGGCCTCGGGGTCGGTGGAGAAGGAGACGATGGTGGTCGTCCGGCCGTGGAAGTTGTTGTCCGCCACGACGATCTTCGCCTGCCCGTCCGGCACGCCCTTGACGCGGTAACCCCACTTGCGGGCCGTCTTCACGGCCGTCTCCACCGCCTCGGCGCCGGTGTTCATCGGCAGCACCATCTCCTTGCCGCACAGCTCGGCGAGCTGGGCGCAGAAGTCGGCGAAGCGGTCGTGGTGGAAGGCGCGCGAGGTGAGGGTGACCCGCTCCAGCTGCTCCCTTGCGGCGTCGAGCAACCGGCGGTTGCCGTGACCGAAGTTGAGCGCCGAGTACCCGGCCAGCATGTCGAGGTAGCGGCGCCCCTCGACATCGGTCATCCAGGCGCCCTCGGCGGAGGCCACCACGACGGGGAGCGGATGGTAATTGTGCGCGCTGTGGGCCTCGGCGGCGGCGATGCTGCGTTCCGTGGGCGTCGTGGGCGTCACCATTGACTCCGTTCGCTATGCGGGCGATCCGACGGCATTTCTACCGTTGGGCGGACGGTATGCGATGAAACCTTGCGCCGCACAGCCCCCGTTAGACTGGCCTTGCGCACCGCGACTGGCGTACGGGGAACGGACCCCGAGGAAGCGGTGTGCGGCAACCCGCCCACGAGGTGCCGCCCTCCCCCACTCTCGACTGCGCTCGACCGGGGGGACCCCCTCGGCACCCCGGGACCACGACCGGACCCATCACCGATCGCCCCGGAGGACGCCATGACGCTTCCCCTTTCCCACCCCGCGCTGTCCGCAGCGGACCCCGAACTCGCCGCCCTGGTAGGCGCCGAGGAGCGGCTCCAGGCCGACACCCTGCGGCTGATCCCCTCCGAGAACTATGTCTCCGCGGCGGTCCTGGAGGCCACCGGGACCGTGCTGCAGAACAAGTACAGCGAGGGCTACGCGGGCCGCCGCTACTACGAGGGCCAGCAGAACATCGACCTCGTCGAGCGCCTGGCGATCGACCGCGCCAAGGCGGTCTTCGGCGTCGAGCACGCCAATGTCCAGCCGTACTCCGGCTCGCCCGCCAACCTCGCGGTCTACCTCGCCTTCGCCGAGCCCGGCGACACCGTGCTGGGCATGTCGCTGCCCATGGGCGGCCACCTCACCCACGGCTGGGGCGTCTCGGCGACCGGGAAGTGGTTTCGCGGAGTGCAGTACGGCGTACGGGCGAAGGACGCCCGTATCGACTTCGACCAGGTCCGCGAACTGGCCCTCAAGGAACGGCCGAAGATCATTTTCTGCGGCGGCACGGCCGTCCCGCGCACCATCGACTTCGCGGCCTTCGCCGAGATCGCGCGCGAGGTGGACGCCGTCCTGGTCGCCGACATCGCGCACATCGCCGGGCTGGTCGCGGGCGGCGCGCACCCCTCCCCCGTACCGCACGCGGACGTCATCTCCACCACCACCCACAAGACGCTGCGCGGCCCGCGCGGCGCGATGCTGATGTCCCGCGAGTCCTTCGCCAAGCCGGTCGACAAGGCGGTCTTCCCCGGCCTGCAGGGCGGCCCGCACAACCACACCACCGCCGCGATCGCCGTCGCCCTGCACGAGGCCGCCCAGCCCGCCTTCCGCGACTACGCGCACGCGGTCGTCGCCAACGCCAGGGCCCTGGCCGAACAGCTGCTGGCACGCGGCTTCGACCTGGTCTCCGGCGGCACCGACAACCACCTGATCCTGATGGACCTCACCCCCAAGGACGTCCCGGGCAAGGTGGCCGCCAAGGCCCTGGACCGGGCCGGCATCGTCGTCAACTACAACACCGTCCCCTTCGACCCCCGCAAGCCCTTCGACCCCTCGGGCGTACGCATCGGCACCCCGTCCCTGACCTCCCGCGGCCTGGGCACCGACCACATGCCACTGGTCGCCGACTGGATCGACCGGGGCGTGGCAGCGGCGGGCACGGGCGACGAGGAAACGCTCACGAAGATCCGCGCAGAGGTGGCCGACCTGATGACGGCATTTCCGGCACCGGGGCTGAGCGGCTGAACGGCCGAGCTGCCGAGCGGACGAGCGGCTGAACGGCCGTGTCCGGGCTTCACGCAGGGCCGGACGCGGGTGACGGGCTGCCGGACACGGAGGGGCGGGGTTTACCGGCGATTGGGCTCGGTGGGGCTCGATGGGGCGTCCGGGAGGGTGTGGGCTTCGGCTGTTTCGAAGCTGCCCGGGAGGGCGTCGACTTCGGCTTTTTCGCCGTTGCCCGGGAGGGTGTCGGTGTCGTCCTCGAAGGCGATCTCGTAGTACCTCACCCGCTCGTCCTCCGCGACCCAGCGCATGCCGACGGCCGTCATGACGTGCTGCGAGGCGGTGTTGTCGAGGTCGGCGTCGCCCTTGACGCGGGTCACGCCCAGCGCCCTTGCCAGGCGCAGGAGTTCGCGTACCGCCTCGGAGGCGTAGCCCTGGCCCTGTGCGGCCGGGACCAGGCCGTAGCCGATGGTGACGCTGCCGTTCTCGTCGGGGGTGGCGTGGAACTCCAGGCCGCCGATCGCGTGCCCGTCCTCGCGGCGCCGTATCTCGTACGGGCCGAACGGCTGGGGATCGCCGGGGCCCGCGCACGCCGTCAGGAACCGCCGGGCCCCGGCCAGATCGTCTTCGGCGGGATAGCCGGGTGCCCACGGAACACTGCCGTCCGGTTCGTTCGCCAGCAGACGTGTCGCCTCGGCGGGGCTCAGCGGGTGCAGCACGAGCCGCGCGGTCACAAGATCGTCCATGCCGGACACCTATCACGCGGCACCCGCGCACCACATCCGAATTGCGCCCGGCCCGCTAGGCGTTGGGTGCCGCAGTCGGTTCGGGTGACGGTTCCGGTGACGGCGCCGGGACCAGGCCGTCGGCGACCAGTCCGGCCAGCACCGCCTCACCCAGTGTGTGCACGGCCGACTGCGGGCGGACCATCACCGTGAACTCCTTGATCAGACCGGCCTCGTCGAACTGCAGCAGGTCGATGCCATGGATCTGCCGGCCCCGCACGGTGGCCCGGAAGGGCAGGACGGCAGAGGCCGCTTCGGTGCCGTCGGTGCTGGTCTCGGCCGTACCGTCGAAGTGCCCTATGTAGCGGAAGTCCTCGAAGGTACGCAGCAGTACGCCGAAGAGGCCCAGCACCATCGGCCTGCCTTCGAACGGCGTGAACTTCACCGGGCTGTAGAAGCGGACGTCCTCGGTGAACAGGCCCTCCAGCAGGGCGAGATCACGGCGTTCGACGGCCTCACGAAAGCGATCGGCAGACATCACAGTTCCTCCAGCGCTCCAGTGCTTCAGCACTCCACATACTCAAGAAAGTGACTAGTCAGTTTCTTGAGTACCATGGCGTCGCGCCCGACCGGAAGAGGTAGAAGCAGAAGAGGCGGTGGGCGGGCGCAGGCGAGGGAGGGGGTCTCATGGCTTTGCGGCATGCCGTACTCGCGGCGCTGCTGGACGAGGAACTCAGCGGATACCAGCTGGCCAAGGCATTCGACGTGGGCGTGGCGAACTTCTGGCACGCCCTCCCGCAGCAGCTGTACGCCGAGCTGGCCAAGCTGGAGAAGGAAAGGCTGGTCGCCGGCCGCGAAGTGGTGCAGGACACCCGGCCCAACAAGCGCCTGTTCACGGTCACCGAGCCCGGCCTCGCCGAACTGGAACGGTTCGCTGCCGCCACCTCCAAGCCCTCCGTCATCCGCGACGACCTGCTGGTGAAGGTCCAGGCCGCCGACCACCTCCCCGCCGAGGAACTGATCGCCCAACTTGAAGAGCGGGCCACCTTCGCCGACGCGAAGATCAAACTGTTCGGCGCCCTGCTGCGTCAGATGCGCGGCCGCCGGACCGAGGAGGACTTCCTCCGCCACGGCGAGCGCATCGGCCCCTACCTCACCTGCCTCCGCGGCCTCGCCTTCGAAGAGGGCAACCGCACCTGGTGCCATCAAACCGCCAACATCCTGCGCACCCGCTCCCTCAACCACTCGCTGTAGACGGCAAGTTCGACATTCACCTCTGCGCGTACGGCAATCACCCTGCGGCCCGTAGGGCACCAACTCCATCACTCCATCACTCCATCCGGCGCCGCCACGCCGAAGTCACGGCGGCACCATGCGCGTCCACGAGGGTGGGCATGCACGGCGGGGCATGCACGGTGGTGGCACGGGCGGCGGTGGCATGGGCGTATACGAGGGCGGGCGTGCCGGGCGGGGGCTGCTGATGGGCGGGCTTCCGGGCCGCCGGACCGCCGGGCGCCCCAGGGCCGTACGGCGTCGGCGAGTTCGGGGAGCCGCGGGTCGTCGGGGGCCCAGACCAGTGCACTGTCCAGCGCACCTTCAGTGCCCTGCCGCTCTGTTGCCCTGCCGCTCTGTTGCCCTGCCGTCCTGTTGCCCTGCCGTCCTGTCGCCCGTCTCAGTTCAGGTAGAGGGCACGAAAGACTCCTTTCCGCACGGGACCGGGCCGGACTGCCCGTACGCGGCCGGGGCGATGCCGGTCAGGGCGCAGCTGGCCTCCCACAGGTGGGCGGCGGCCGTGGTGTCGGCCATGTGGTCCGGGACGGGCTCGAGTCTCGGTCTGCCTCGTAGGCCGAAGACTCTGGGGCCCCAGAGCCGGCCACCGGTCACGGTCGGATCGAGGGCTGCGCGGACGGCGGGCCAGGCGGCTGCCTCCTTGCCCTGGAGGAGGAGCCCGGCCGGGAGACCGTGCAGGAGCTCGCCGGTGGTGCGGACGTGGACAGGCGGGCGGGACGGGGTGAGGGAGTCGAGCGCGCCACCGGGGTGGGTCACCACGCTCAGCGTTGTGGCGTCGGCGGCGCGCAGACGCCGGTCGAGTTCGAAGCCGAAGAGCATCTGGGCCAGCTTCGAGCGCGCATAGGTGCGCTTGGGCAGGTAGTCGCGCGTGCTGTGGAGGTCGTCGGGGTCCAGTCGCTCGGACTTCGCGGTGAGGCTGCCGGTGGTCACGACGCGGGCGGCGGGTGCGGCCGCGAGAAGCGGCATCAGCCAGTGGGTCAGCGCGAAGTGCCCCAGGTGATTGGTGGCGAACATCAGCTCATGACCGGCTCGGGTCTCCCGCCGCCTGGGGTGATCGAGCAGCACACCGGCGTTGAGGACGACCGCGTCCAGACGGTCCAGCCGCAGCCTGTCCACGCACGCCCCGAGCGAGGGCAGGTCGGCGAGGTCCAGCGGAAGGTGGCGGAGCGCCGCCCCCGGTACACGGGAACGGATCGACGCCATGGCCGCCCCGGCCTTCGCCGCATCGCGGCTGCCGATGACGACGGTGGCACCGGTACGGGCCAGCTGCTCGGCGACGAAGTACCCGATCCCCGCATTGCCCCCGGTCACCAGGAAGCTCTTGCCGTCGGCACGCGGAAGCCGGTGCACGTCCCACGGCCGGGTCCGGCTGTCGCGGGGCGTTTGAACTCTGGGTGACACGGCAAGCTCCTTGAAGGTCGGGGTGGTTGCTGCGGATGGTGACCGGCATCGGCCACGTACAAGGTCGCAGCGGCTGCCGACACGCGACCGACACCGCGTCGACGGGGGCTGTCCGCCGCCGACACCCCGCCGATACCGCGTGCGCCATCGCTCGCCGCGGCTGGGTGATCCGCTGGGCGTGCGGTGATGAACCTGCAGGCCGGTGGGGGCTGGTCGCGCCCACGCGGCGGAGCCGCATAGCGACACAGCCCCGCGCCCCTGACGGGGCTTGGAAGGGCACCGGATTTCGGCACGCCTGCCGAGGTCGTTCAGGCCTGCGGGTTCAGGCGTATGGGGAGGGTGAGGGTGCTGTTGCCGATGAAGCTGGGGTGGGGTTCGCCTGCGCACGGGGGCCTCCGGAGGTTCGGTGGTGCGGCTTTCCGCTCCGACTGCCTCTGATACACCGCCCGGCCCGTTCAGGTTCCCAATCGGCGGACGGACTCGGCGAGTTGTATGGCGTCCGTGGTGGACGGCACCCCTTCCAGCCGTAGCGTGAGCGAGGCGGAGTGCTCCCACACGAGCGTGGGGCCTGCGGGGCGGACCGTGACGGAGCGCTCCCGGCCTTCCAGGGATGTCAACTTCAACTCCAGGCGGTGTGGTTCGGGGAACCACAGGGCGATGGCGCCCTTTACCGAGAGCCACTCGTGCGGGACGGGGGTCAGCTTGGCGAAGGCCGGGTCGAGGGCCGCCGGGAACTGGTCGAGCCGTATCCGCCTGCCGTCCTCGCCCCGCCAGCACAGCGACAGGACCTGGCCGTCCGCCGACACCGCCGCGCCCTCGAACGCGTCCACGCCGCGCGGCGCGACCGCGTCGAGTCCGGCCTTACGGGCCGCTGCCTGCGCCGACAGCTCTCCGCACTCCGGCGGCTGCGGGCTGCCCGGCGGCCGGGCGGAGGGGTCGTACCGCACCTCGACACCGCCGAAGTCGAACCACTCCACGACTGCGGCGCGCACCGGCGGGGTGAGGGCGAGCAGGACCACCAGTCCGCACAGGCCAGCGGCCAGCGCCCGCTTCCGCCGCCGGACACGGGCCCAGAGGGCGCGCAGCCGACCGGCCCGGCCGGGGAATCCCCGGTGATGCGGCGCGGGGGATGACGCGGAGGCGTCGCCCTCCCGCGACCGTGCGGCCACTATGTCGGCCAGCACCCGCTCGACGACCGTTTCGCCGTCCACCGGCGGACCGCCCAGCCCGCGCCCCAGCTCCCGCAGCTCCTCCGGCAGCCGCTCGTCGCGCTCGCGATCATTCCTCGCCATCGCTCCCACCCCCTTCCCCCGCCCCCGCCATCTCCCCGAACGTCTTCCCGGCTCTCTCCCCGGATGCCTTCCCCGCCTTCTCCCCGGACGCCTCCCTGGCCGTCTTCCCGGACGCCTCCCCGGGCCCCTCGAACGCCTCCCCGGCCTTCTCCCCGGACGCCTTCCCGAGCTCCCCGAACGCCTCCCCGGCCGCTTTCATCGACTTTCCCCCGGCCCTCTCCCCGTACCTCTCCTCGGCCCCCACCCCGATGGGCTCCCCGTCCCCCAACAGCTTCTCCAGTCTGCGCAGGGCCCGGTTCAGCCGGGACTTGACCGTGCCGCGCGGCCAGCCCAGCGTTTCGGCCGTTTCCGATTCGTCCAGATCCAGCAGATAGCGGCAGGTCACCACGCGGCGATGTGGCTCGCTCAGCTTGTCCAGGGCGGCCAACAGCCGCTCCCGGCGCTCGCCCGCGACCACTGCCACCGCCGGATCCGCGGATTCCGGTATCGGCGGCTCGGCTTTTCGGCCCAGCCCGGTCAGCAGGGCCTCGCGCCCCACCGCCGTGCGCAGCCGTTGCGCCGAGCGCACGGCATTGCGCGTCTCATTGGCGACGATCCGCAGCAGCCACGGCCGGAACGACGCCCCTTCCCTGAATGCCCCCAGCGCGAGATACGCCTTCACGAAGGAGTTCTGCACCACGTCCTCAGCGTCCGCACCCGCCCCCAGCAGCACCGCGGTGCGGTGCGCGATGGTCATGTGCGCGCGCATCAGCTCCGCGTACGCCTCGGCCTCACCGGCTCGTACACGCGCGATGATCTCCTTCTCGGCCCCCGCGACGAGGTCCCCCTCCATCAGCCTCACAGTGTTCATACACCGCGCGGCAGGGACAGGTTCCGGACCTGAGACAATGAGTCCCATGGCTCTCGATCGTCCGCGTGTGCTCTCCGGCATTCAGCCCACCGCCGGCTCCTTCCACCTCGGCAATTACCTCGGCGCCGTACGCCAGTGGGTGGCCCTGCAGGAGTCGCACGACGCCTTCTACATGGTGGTGGACCTGCACGCGATCACCGTGCCGCAGGACCCGAAGGAACTGCGCCAGAACACCCGGATCGCCGCCGCCCAGCTGCTGGCCGCCGGCCTCGACCCGGAGCGCTGCACCCTCTTCATCCAGAGCCACGTCCCCGAGCACGCCCAGCTCGGCTGGGTCATGAACTGCCTCACCGGTTTCGGCGAGGCCAGCCGCATGACGCAGTTCAAGGACAAGTCCGCCAAGCAGGGCACCGACCGCACCTCCGTCGGCCTGTTCACGTACCCGATCCTGCAGATCGCCGACATCCTGCTCTACCAGGCCAACCAGGTCCCGGTCGGCGAGGACCAGCGCCAGCACATCGAGCTGACCCGCGACCTCGCCGAGCGCTTCAACGCCCGCTTCGGTGAGACCTTCACCATGCCGGCGCCGTACATCCTCAAGGAGACGGCGAAGATCTACGACCTGCAGGACCCGTCGGCCAAGATGAGCAAGTCGGCCTCCAGCGCCAAGGGCCTGATCAACCTGCTGGACGAGCCCAAGGTCTCCGCGAAGAAGATCAAGAGTGCGGTCACCGACACCGACACCGTGATCCGCTTCGACGCCGAGAACAAGCCGGGCGTCTCCAACCTGCTCACCATCTACTCCACCCTCACCGGGACCACCATCCCCGAGCTGGAGCAGCAGTACGAGGGCAAGATGTACGGCGCCCTGAAGACCGACCTCGCCCAGGTGATGGTCGACTTCGTCACACCCTTCCGGGACCGTACGCAGGAATATCTGGACGACCCCGAGACGCTGGACTCCATCCTGGCCAAGGGGGCCGAGAAGGCCCGCGCGGTCGCCGCGGAGACGCTGGCCTCGGCATACGACAAGATCGGCTTCTTGCCCGCCAAGCACTGACCGGGCACCGAGCACGTACTGATCAAGGTCTGACCGCACACACGGCCCGGCTCCCCGTCGGCGGGGGCCGTTGGGCCTGTCCGTAAAGGACCGAGGACGCTCGCCGCGAACGCGGCGCACCCGGCACACTGGCACCCGGGACAACTGGCAGCTTCAGGAGGGAGAACGCAGTGGGGACCGTAACGCTCGGCGTTTCGATCGCGGTCCCGGAGCCGTACGGCAGCTTCCTGCAGAAGGAGCGCGCGGGCTTCGGGGACCCTGCCGCACACGGCATCCCCACGCACATCACCCTCCTCCCGCCGACGGAGGTCCAGGCCGCCGACCTCCCCGGCATCGAGGACCACCTCGCCGAGGTCGCCGCAGCTTTCCGGCCGTTCCGCCTGCGCCTGGAGGGCACGGACACCTTCCGCCCGCTCTCGCCGGTCGTCTTCGTCAAGGTCGTCGAGGGCGAGGCGGGCTGCGCGGCTCTCCAGGAGCGGGTACGCGCCGCCTCCGGGCCCTGCGCCCGCGAGCTGCACTTCCCGTACCACCCGCACGTCACCGTCGCGCACGGCATCTCCGAAGAGGCGATGGACCGGGCCCAGACGGAGCTGAAGGACTTCCGGGCCGACTGGACGATCGGCGCCTTCGCGCTCTACGAGCAGGGCGCGGACGGGGTGTGGCGCCTGGAGCGGGAGTACCCCTTCGGTGCGCCTGTCGCGGGGGTCCCCCGGCAGGTGGATCTTTCACGCCCGCCGGCGCCCTCCTGCTGAGCGGCGCCGCCGCCCATTTCCGTACGACTTCCGTACGACCTCCGTACGACGAGCGGCGTCCGCAGTGGCACGCCGCCGCAGCCCGTAGTGGTACCCCCGGCCCCGCAGCAGTACGCCCCCCCCAGCAGCCCGCACCTCGTGCCCGCGCTCACAAAGGCAGCCGCCGGAACACCCCCCGCGGCACATGCCGTAGCGCCGACATCACCAGCCGTAGCGCCCCCGGCACCCACACCACCTCCGTGCGCCGCCGCAGCCCCAGCTCCACCGCTTCGGCGACCGCCTCCGGGGTGGTGGCCAGGGGGGCGGGCTCCCTTCCGGCCGTCATCTTGGTCCGTACGAAACCGGGGCGTACGACCATGACGTGGACACCCGACCCGTACAGCGAGTCGCCCAGCCCCTGAGCGAAGGCGTCCAGGCCCGCCTTGCTCGACCCGTAGATGAAGTTCGAGCGGCGGGCGCGCTCGCCGGCCACCGAGGACAGCACGACCAGCGAGCCGTGGCCCTGGCCGCGCAGCGCCCGGGCGCAGATCAGGGCCGAGGAGACGGCGCCGGTGTAGTTGGTGCGGGCCACGCGGACCGCGGCGGCCGGGTCGCCCTCGTCGTGGGCCTGGTCGCCCAGTACGCCGAAGGCCAGCAGCACCATGTCGATGTCGCCCTCGGCGAAGATCTTGCCCAGGACTTCCTCGTGGGTGTCGGTCTCCAGGGCGTCGAAGGGCGCCGTACGGACCTCGGCGCCGAGCGAGCGCAGCTGCTGGGCGGCCTCCTCCAGGGCGGGGGAGGGGCGGCCGGCCAGCCAGACCGTACGGGTGCGGCGGGCGGCGAGGCGGCGGGCGGTGGCCAGGGCGATCTCGGAGGTGCCGCCGAGGACGAGGAGGGACTGCGGGCTGCCGAATGCGTCCTTCATGGTGGTTTCCCTTCAGAGGCGGTGGCGTACGGAGCGGTGGCGTACGGAGGGGCCGTGGGCGGGTGCGGGCTCACAGCCGCAGGCGGCGGGCCAGGTCCGAGGCGAAGACCCCGCGCGGGTCCAGCTCGGCGCGCAGCGCGCGGAAGCGCTCCAGGCGCGGGTACATCCCGGCCAGCAGCTCGGGCCGCAGCCGGGAGTCCTTGGCCAGGTAGACGCGGCCGCCCGCCGCCGCGACCTCCTCGTCGAGCCCGTCCAGGAAGGGGCCGAGGCCGGGCAGCGCGGCGGGGATGTCCAGGGCCAGCGTCCAGCCCTCACAGGGGAAGGACAGCCACCCCGGGTCGGCCGCCCCGAAGCGCTTGAGGACGGCGAGGAAGGAGGGGCAGCCGTGGCGGGAGATGTGGTGCACGATGCGGCGCAGGGTCTCCTCCTGGCCGTACCCGACGACGAACTGGTACTGGACGAAGCCGCTGCGCCCGTAGATCCGGTTCCAGTGCGGGATGCCGTCCAGGGGGTGGAAGAAGGCGGCGAGCTTCTGGAGCTCTCCGGTGCGGCGGCGGGGCGCCCTGCGGTACCAGAGCTCGTTGAAGGCGGTGACCGAGGCGCGGCTGAGCAGGCCCTCCGGGACGAAGCGGGGCGCCGCGGGGAGCTGTCCCGGGCGGAAGTCCAGGGGCGCGCGGCGGGCGCGGCCCCGCAGTGCCTCCAGGGGCGCGTGGTCGCCGCGCGTCAGTACGGCGCGGCCCAGCGCCGCCCCGCGCGCCAGGAGGTCGATCCAGGCGACGGAGTAGCGGTAGCGGTGGTCGGTCGCGGCGAGCCGTGCCATCAAGTCGTCCAGATCCGTGGCGCGTTCGGTGTCCACGCACATCAAGGAGGTGCGCACCGGCTGCAGCCGCACGGTCGCGCCGAGGATGACGCCGGTCAGGCCCATGCCGCCGGCCGTCGCGTCGAACAGGTCGCTCCCGGGCCGTACGGTGCGCACCTCGCCGTCGGCCGTGAGCAGCTCCAGGGACTTCACGTGCCGCGAGAAGGAGCCGCTGACGTGGTGGTTCTTGCCGTGGATGTCCGCGCCGAGGGCGCCGCCGACGGTCACGTACCGGGTGCCGGGCGTCACCGGGACGAACCAGCCCAGCGGCAGCAGCACCGCCATCAGCCGGTGCAGGCTCACGCCCGCGTCGCACACCACGACGCCCGCCTCGGCGTCGATGGAGCGGATGCGGTCCAGGCCGGTCATGTCCCAGACCGTGCCGCCCGCGTTCTGCGCGGCGTCGCCGTAGGAGCGCCCCAGGCCCCTGGCGATGCCGCCGCGGGCGCCACAGCCTTGTACGGCCGCTGCCGCCTCCTCGTACGAGCCGGGGCGGACCAGGCGGGCGGTGGTGGGGGCGGTGCGGCCCCAGCCGGTCACGGGGGCGGTGGTGTCGCGGGGCGGGGCCGGCGGCCGGGGGGTGGCGGCATAGGACATGGCAGTGACCGTAATGCCGTGAAAGTGGGTAATGCAGCTCTTGTCAAATTCCTAGCCGGAAAGGGTGATTAATGGGGTGCCTGGGCTAATTGGCCGGGAAGTCGGCCGAAGGCCGGTGAGAGTCGGAGGTGGCCGGTGGTGACACCCGCCCGCGTGAAACGGAACCCAGCGCACCGGCGAAACCGAACGAAGCGCACTGGCCCGGCCGCACCGACCGGATTGAGGTGACCTCCGCTTGAGCACGCTGTCCCCGCTGTCCCCCCTGCCTTCGCGGCCCCTGCCATCTCTCGTGTCACCGCAGCCCCCACTGCCCCCGTACGCCCCCGAAGGGCTCGACCGCCGGCTGCTCGTGGCGCTGCGCGACTGCGGCGCCGACGCGCGGATCGCCGCCGTCGCCCGCGCCCTGTCCCACAGCGGCGAACACGGCGCGCTGTGGATCGCCGCCGGGCTGGCGGGCGCGGCGGCCGACCGGCGCCGCCGGGCCGCCTGGCTCCGTGGCACCGCGCTGATCTGCGGCGCGCACCTGGCGAGCATGGCCGTCAAGCGGGCCGTACGCCGCCCGCGCCCCCACCTCCCCGCCCGCCGCGCCCCCCTCGTACGCACCGCGGGCGCCCACTCCTTCCCCAGCTCGCACGCCGCCTCGGCCGCCGCGGCCGCGGTCGCGCTCGGCGCCCTCGCCCCGGCCGGTGCCGCGCTGCCCGTAGTGGCCGCGGCCATGTGCGTCTCCCGGATGGTGGTCGGCGTCCACTACCCGAGCGATGTGCTGGCGGGCGCGGCCCTGGGCGCCCTGACCGCCCGTATCGGCGCGCCCTGGATGCACGCGGCCCCCTGCGCACCGATCACCGCACCGATCACCGCACCGGGCGGCCGCCGTGGCTGAACGCACCGCGCTCCTGGAGGAGCCGCCCCGCCCCACCCCCGCCGCCCTCCCCGCCACGCCGCCCACCTGGCGCGCGCGGGCCGCCGGACTGCCGCTGGGGCTGCTGCGCACCGCCCGGCCCCGCCAGTGGGTCAAGAACCTGCTGGTCGTGGCCGCCCCGGCCGCCGCGGGCGAGCTGCTGCGGCAGCGCACCGCCGTCCAACTCGTCCTCGTCTTCGCCCTGTTCACCGCCGCTGCGGCCGCCGTCTACCTCATCAACGACGCCCGGGACGCGGAGGCCGACCGGGCGCACCCCGACAAGTGCCGCCGCCCGGTCGCGGCGGGCGAGGTCCCCGTACCCGTCGCCTATGCGGTGGGCGGGCTGCTGGCCGTAGTGGTCCCGGCAGCCGCGGCCGTGCTGTGCAACACCGCCACCGCGGCCCTCATCGGCAGCTACATCCTCATGCAGCTCGCCTACTGCATCAGCCTCAAGCACGTCCTGGTGCTGGACCTCTTCGTCGTCACCACCGGCTTCCTGATGCGCGCGATGGCCGGCGGGCTGGCGCTCGGCATCCCGCTGTCGCGCTGGTTCCTGATCACGGCGGGCTTCGGGGCGCTGTTCATGGTGGCCGCCAAGCGCTACTCCGAAGCCCTCCAGATGGCGGGGAAGGACGGCGGGGCGCGCGGCGAGACGCGGGCGCTGCTGCGCGAATACAGCGACGGATATCTGCGCTTCGTGTGGCAGCTGGCGGCGGGCGGCGCGGTGCTGGCGTACTGCCTGTGGGCGCTGGAGAGCGGCGGCACCAGCGTGGGCGTGCTGCCCTGGCGGCAGCTGTCCATGGTGCCCTTCATCCTGGCCGTACTGCGCTACGCGGTCTTCGCGGACCGGGGCACCGCGGGCGCCCCCGAGGACGTGGTGCTGCGCGACCGCCCGCTGCTGGTCATCGGGCTGGTCTGGGCGGCGCTGTACGGCATGGCCGTCGCGGACGTGTGAGGAGCGCGGCCGTGCACAGCCCCCGGGCCGGACGCCCCCTCGCCACCGAAGTCCTCGGCTTCGCCCTCGCCGGACTCTGCGCGTACGCCGTCGACCTCGCGCTCTTCCTCTGGCTGCGCGGACCGGCCGGGCTCGGCCCGATCACCGCCAAGTCGCTCTCCTTCCTGGCCGGCTGCACGGTCGCCTACGCCGGGAACGCGCTCGGCGCCTACCGCGGCCGTACGAGCGGACCCGGCCGGATGCGGCAGTACGGGGTCTTCCTCGGCGTGAACGCCGCCGGCGCCCTCGTCCAGCTCGGCTGCCTGGCCGTCTCCCACTACGGCCTCGGCTTCACTTCTCCGCGCGCGGACGCCGTCTCCGGCGCGGGCATCGGCATGGCACTGGCGACGTGTCTGCGGTTCTGGGGTACTCGCACGCTGGTGTTCCGCCCCACGATCACCCATATGAGGGACCAACACCATCAAAAGGTGTTGAAGGTGGAGGAAGGGTAAGGGAAGGCCATGGACTGGTTGACCAAGCTTCCGGTGATCGGCCCCGCGGTCGCCTGGCTGATGCGTACCCACCTGTGGCGCGCCTACGAACGTATGCAGCGCGTCCACTGGACCCGGCTCGCCGCCGCGATCACCTTCACCAGCTTCGTCGCGCTCTTCCCGCTGCTCACCGTGGCCGCCGCGAGCGCGGCGGCCCTGCTGAGCAAGCAGCAGGTGCACGACCTGGAGAAGAAGGTCGCCGAGCAGATCCCGGGCATCTCCGGCCAGCTCGACCTCGCCGGGCTCGTCGACAACGCGGGCACCGTCGGACTGATCGCCGGTGCCGCGCTGCTGTTCACCGGCATCGGCTGGATCGAGTCACTGCGCGACTGCCTGCGCGCCGTATGGGAGAAGGAGGACGAGGAGGGCAACTTCTTCGTCAACAAGCTCAAGGACGGCGGCCTGCTGCTCGGCCTGGGCGGCGTCGCGCTGCTCTCCCTCGCCGCCTCGGGCTTCGCCTCGGCCGCCGTGGGCAAGGTGGCCGACGCGATCGGACTGGAGAAGGGCGGCGCCGGGAGCGTGCTGCTCTCGGCTGCCGCCTTCTGCATCGCCGTACTCGCGAACTTCCTCATGCTCGCGTACATCCTCACCAGGCTCCCCGGCGCCCACCCGCCGCGCCGCGCCGTCGTGGTGGCGGGCTTCATCGGCGCGGTCGGCTTCGAGCTGCTCAAGCTGCTGCTGAGCGGCTATCTCAAGGACGTCGCGGCCAAGAGCATGTACGGCGCCTTCGGTACGCCCATCGCGCTGCTGCTGTGGATCAACTTCACCGCGAAGCTGCTGGTGTTCTGCGCCTCCTGGACGGCGACGCAGGACAAGGAGACGCAGGACGCAGAGACGCAGGACACGGACGGCGCGTCGGGCGTACCGGACAAGGCGAACAAGCCGGGCAGGGAGGGTGGGCCGGAGGCCGAGGTCACTTCCCCGAGCGGCGGCGCACCAGCTCAGGAAGCGGCCAGCGACGGTGCACCAGGAAGGCCAGCGCCCCCAGCACCACCAGCGCACCGCCCGTGATGCCGGCCGCGGCCCACACCCCGCCGGCGCCGCCCTCGCCCGCGTCCATCGCGGCCTGCGTGTTCTTGTCGTGCTGCTCGGGGTTGGCGGCGTCGCCCTCCTCGCTGCGCGGGCCGACCAGCCGCCCCACCGGCTCGACCTTGTCCGCCGCCGCGAAGCCCCAGTCGAAGAGCTTGGCCGTCTCCTTGTAGGCCTCGTTGTGCTCCTTCTTCTCCGGGTTCATGACCGTGACCAGCAGCTTGCGGTCACCGCGCTGGGCGACGCCGGTGAAGGTGGCCCCCGCGTTGGTCGTGGACCCGTTCTTCACGCCCGCGATGCCCTCGTACGGCTTGACGTCGTGGTCGCCGACCAGCAGGCGGTTGGTGTTCTGGATGCCGAAGGCCTCCCGCTTGCCGTCCTTGCCCTCCAGGCCGGGGAACTTGGCGCTCGGCGTGGAGCAGTACTCCCGGAAGTCGGCGTTCTGCAGGCCGGAGCGGGCGAAGAGCGTGAGGTCGTACGCGCTGGAGACCTGGCCGGGGGCGTCGTAGCCGTCGGGGGAGACGACGTGGGTGTCGTTCGCGTTCAGCTCGCGGGCGTGCTTGTTCATCTCCTGCACGGTCTTGTCGCGGCCGCCGTTCATCGCGGAGAGCGTGTAGACCGCGTCGTTGCCGGACCGCAGGAAGACGCCCAGCCACAGGTCGTGGACGGTGTAGGTCAGGTTCTCCTTGATGCCCACCAGGCTGCTGCCGGAGCCCAGCCCCTGCAGGTCGGTGGCCTTGACCTTGTACTTCTGGTCCTTGGGGAACTTCGGCAGCACCGTGTCGGCGAACAGCATCTTCATGGTGCTGGCCGGCGGCAGCTGCCAGTGCGCGTTGTGCGAGGCCAGCACCTTGCCGGACTCGGCGTCGGAGACGATCCAGGAGCGGGCCGTGATGCCCTCGGGCAGCTTGGGCGCGCCCGCCTTGAGCTGCACCTGCGTCCCGGGCTGCCCCAGGCGTTCACCGCCGACCCTCGACATCTTGGCGGGCGGCAGCGGGGCCTTTTGCCGGCCCTTGTCATCCTTTTGCTGACCCTTGCCGTCCTGCTGGCCGGCCTGTCCGCTCTTGGGATCCTTGGGATCCTTCTCGTCCGCGTACGCGGGGACGGTCAGCAGCAGCGGCGAGAGCACCAGAGAGGCGCAGGTCACAGCGGCAGCCGTACGGGTCGAGCGCGCGAGGAGGCGTACGGATGAGAAAGCGGGCGATGTGGGAGATGCGGGAGATTTCGTCGGCACGTCGGTGAACGTACCGGGCGCCGTCGAGCGCTCCGACAGCGCCCCACGGAAGAGTGCCCCGGACGAAGGCCGGGCGGATCGGCTGCCCATACTGTCCTCCATGAAGCTCTCGCGACCCGTGTCCTGGTTCCTGCTCGCCTTCGGGGTCTGGAGCTGGTTCATCTGGATCACTTTCGTCAAAAACCTCGTGAAGGACGGGAGCGGTCTCGCCTTCGATGACGCGGGTGACCCGACCGCCTACTTCTGGGTGCATCTGCTGCTCGCGGCGACTTCCTTTCTCTTGGGGACGGTGATCGGGGTCATCGGGTTCCGTGGCGTACGCGCCCTGCGCCGGGCGGCCACCCCCGCTGTGACCCGCGACGACTCCTCTGCCGCGGCCTGAGTCCAGCCGCCACCCCCGCCCCCGCCGCACCCCCGGGTGCCGCATCTCACCCCCGCGCCGGCGGCGGCGAGGCCCCCGTGCCCCTGCCGCCGCCCCGCGCTCTTCCCACCTGGCTGAATTCCGCCCCTCTCTCGGATTCGACCGCCGGGACGGTTTACGCATCTCCTCCCGCACAAGGGAGTTGAGGAAACAGTCGCCGAACACCCCCTCGGTAACAGCGCATCGACAAAACCGCGCCCGATTCCACTCCCAGGCCGGACAATCGGAAACTATCGCCCTTGCGTAATCCGCCCGCCGCCCCCTAGCGTCTACCGTCTTTGCGGGGAACGGGGGAGGGCGTCAATGGGCGAGCAATACCGGGTTGATCTGGGCGAGTTGGACACCGTCGTCCGCAAACTCAAGGGTTTGCAGGGCGAAATGGACGAGCCGAGCCAGAAGGTGAAGTACAGCACGACGATCCCGAAGTCGGCGTTCGGGTCGGCCTTCAACGAGGCCGAGAAGCTCGGCAGCGCGCACGACAAGATGCAGGCCTACATGACACAGGTCGTCACCGCGCTCCAGGACCTGATCCGGGAGTTCGGCGAGAAGACCGAGCGCAGCCGGGGTGCGTACGAGGACCAGGAACAGGCGGCCAAGTCCTCGATGCGGGGCTGACCTTCCGGATCCGAGGCTGCGGACGCACACGAGAACAACGGCAGAGGGGGAAGCTCATGGCCGGCGGGCCCATGGACGCAGAGGGCAACAAGGCGTACGAGAAGCAGATCGACGCCAAGCACCGGAAAGAGAGACTCAAGGAGTTCGAGTCCTACAAGCCCATCGAGGTCTCCGATTCCGACTTCCACCACCACGGGATCGATGCTCTCCGGGCGATGATCGCGAAGGCCGATCCCGATGCCCTCGAGACGTCAGGTGACCACTGGCGGGCGTCCGCCGACCGGCTCGCGGGCGAGGACGGACAAGGCGGCATCCGGAAGGCGTTCATGGACGCCGTCGACCACGCCTCGGGGCACTGGCGGGGCCAGGCGGCCGACGCGTTCCGCCGCGAGGCGGCAGAGGTTCTCAAGAAGATCGACCGGACCTACGGGCATGCGCGCAACGTGGAGCAGATGCTGATCGGAACGCGCTCCACGGGGCCCCAGGCCGGCGTCGCGCACAATCTGCGCGAGGCCAAGAAGGCCATGTCGAAGATCGAGGACCCGGGCAAGCTGGAGAGCGCCTTCAACTCGAAGGGCGACGACACCCAGTTCCACAAGGACATGGCGGACAAGGGCATGGACGCCCGAATGGCGCTCGAGCTCAACCGGGACAAGCTGTCGCTGAGCAAGGAGCGGCAAGTCGAGGCAGTCATCGTCATGGAGGAACTGGCCGCCAACTACCGTGCGCGCAGCGGCTCCGTCCTGGACGACCTCGGACCTGCGCCCGGTGGGTCCAGGGACTGGCCCACCGCGCCGAGCGCGCAGACGCCGCCCCCGCCCGTGAACATGCCCACGCCCGGTGGCAGCAGCCCCAAGCCGACGGCTCCCGTGGCGCCGGGTGCGCCGAAAGCCCCGCTGGGGCCGGGTGTTCCGAGGGACCCCAACGGCGTTCATCTCAAGCCGACCGTCCCGTCGACGCCGCACACCCCGAGTGCGCCGCACGCTCCGCTCACGCCGTCAACTCCGCCCATCCGCACCGGACTCGACGGGCTGCAGGACGGCATCGCGAATCCGGTGGGCCCGGGCACCGGGCCGCTCGACCGGCCGGGCGGGGGCCCCGGCGGCCCTCCCGGCCCTGGTCCCGGTGGTGGCAGCAGCACGGTCACGCCGGGCATACCTGGCGGGTTCCCTCCGACTGGCAGGCCCGGAGTCCCCGGTGGACCGGGCGGAACCGTACGTCCGGGCCCCGGTCCCAGCAACGGGATCAGCGGTGGCCGGACCGGTGGCCCCGGTGGCACAGGGAATGCGGGCGCCGGTCGTCCCGGCATGCCCGGCGGCATGGGCGGTGGCGCGGGAGCCGGCGGCGGCGCGAGCCGAGGTGGCGCAGGGCGGAGCGGTGCCCAGGCCCGTACGCGCGGTGGTGTGGTCGGCGCGCCGGGCGGACCCGCGTCCAGCGCGAAGCAGGGCGGCTCCGGACTGCACCGCAGCCGTGGGGGAGCGCAGGCCGCCGGTGCCGGGCAGCGCGCAGCCGGCATGCCCGGTGTACCGGGCGGCCGAGGGGGCCGGGGGGAGGACAAGGAGCGGGGCGCCAAGGATCGCCCCGACTACCTCATCGAGGACGAGGAGACCTGGACCCCGCGCCGTAACGTGTCCCCGCGAGTGATCGAGTAGCGAGTCGTCGGAGCGAGGCGCCGGGCCACCCCCGGCGTGCAGGGGCGCTCCGTGCGGTCTCCGCGCGGAGCGCCTCCGGAGGCGGATCCCACCCGCCCGGAACGGAAGCAGTGAGGAGCCAAGGCATGAGGGTCACCCGAACTCTGCGCGCGGCCATCGGCGCCGCGTTGACCGGAGCGCTGCTCCTGACCACGGGCGGAGTCGCCACCGCCGACCCGGTACGGGACGCGCAGTGGCCACTGGACGCGTTCGACGCACGCAGCATCTGGCGGCAGGCCACTGGGAAGGGCATCACGGTGGCGGTCATCGAGCCCGGATTCCGGACCACGCATCAGGACCTCACCGGAAAGTTCCTGCCGGGCAAGGAGTTCCCCAACGCGACGGCCGACAAAAGCACTCTCGCGCCCAAGCCGGGCGAGGACATCCGCGATCACGGTACGGCGATGGCGGGTCTCATCGCCGGGCACGGTCATGGCGCGGGCGGCAAGTTGGGCATCAAGGGACTCGCACCCGACGTGAAGATCCTGCCGCTGGTGGCCGACAAGGCAGGGCCCGAGGCGACCCGTTATGCGGCCGACCACGGGGCCGGGGTCATCAACATGTCGTACGTGGCCGACAAGAACACCCCCGATATGTGCGAGTCCATTCAGTACGCACTGGACAAAGGTGTAGTGGTGGTGGCGGGCGTCGGCAATGACGCCCTGCCGGAGACGCGCTATCCGGCAGCGTGCCCCGGAGTGATCGGCGTCGGTGCCGTGGACGAGTACGGCAAGGTCTGGGACGGCAGCAACTACAACGCGACCGTCGATGTTCTCGCCCCCGGAGTCAAGCTCGCATTCGCCGGCGGCAAGAGTGACTCCAGCTATTCCACCGGCGACGGCACATCGGCCGCCACCGCCTACGTGTCCGCTGCCGTGGCGCTGTTGCGGGAGAAGTATCCGGAGCTCAGTCCCGGGCAGATTGCCAACAGGCTGGTGAAGACGGCCGGGTTGCCGAAGGGGGAGAAGGCGAAGGGGCTGAAGGTGCCCGATGCGCATTACGGGTACGGGTTCATTCAGCCGTACGGGGCGTTGACCCGGGATATTCCGGCGGGGCCCAAGGAGGGGCCGTTGCCGATGCCTACGGGGAAGGCGTCGGGGGCTGCCGCGGCTCCGGGAGCCGAGGGCAGGGCGGAGGCCGGGGAGTCGGCGGGCTCGGGGAACACTGCGCTGGTGGTGGGGGGTGGAGCGCTCGGGCTGCTGGTTGTCGTGGGGATTGTCGCCGGGGTCGTGGTGGCGGCGCGGCGGCGGAAGAGTGCGGGGCCGCCGCAGGCCTGGGGGTGAGACGGGATCCCGGCCCCGGGCGGGAAGTAAATAGGGCGACGGGGGTGAAGCGGGATGTTAGCTTCCGGGTATGCATGCCGTGGGTGAGAGTGACATACGCGCGTCCTTCGTCAACTGTTCGAAGGGCGAGGCGCGCAGGCTGAGCCTTCCCGTGGGGCTCGCCGAAAAGCCCTGGGACGACCTGGACTTCCTGGGATGGCGGGATCCGGGTGCGCCGGACCGGGGATATCTCGTGGTGCCCTCGGGGGCGCAAGGAGAGCAGCTGTACGGGATTACGCTGCGGGTCCCGCAGGGAGTGCGGCGGAGTTTCACGAAAACCACTGTGTGCTCGATCTGTATGACCGGACACCCTGGCTCCGGCGTCAGTCTTTTCGCCGCGCGCAGGGCCGGAGTCGCGGGGCGGCAGGGAAATACGGTCGGTACGTATATCTGCGCCGACCTGGCGTGCTCGCTGTATGTGCGCGGGAAGAAGAAGTCCGAGCTGGCGGGGCGGCACGAGGAGTCGCTGCCGGTGGAGGAGAAGATCGCCCGGCTGTCCGCGAACCTGGACGCCTTTGTCACCAAGGTGCTTGAGGGCGAGGAGTAGGCGGGCGGCAGGGGCAGAGGGACCACTCGTCGCGCGCCGTCCGGTGCGCGCGAGTGGTGTGCGAACGCTGTGCGCGGGCGGGGCCACTGTGGTTGGGTGATGCGCGTCACAAGTACCGGGGTGGGTGCTGGTGGATGCGCCGACACCGGTGTGGCCCGGCCTTGAGGGGGCGCGCATGCGGTGGGGGACGGGGCTGCGGGTGGCCGTCGCTGCGGCGGTGGTGGCCGTGGTCGGCGGTGGCGGAGCCTGGCTGATGACCGCGGGCGGGGGCGAGACGGAGCCGATCCGGGTCGGTACGACGGACTCGGTGACCTCCCTCGATCCGGCCGGGGCCTATGACGCGGGCTCCTGGGCGCTGTTCGGGAATGTGTACCAGTCGCTGCTGACGTTCACGCGCGAGTCCAGACAGCCGGTGCCGGACGCCGCCAGGCGCTGCGGGTTCGTGGGCGACAAGCTGCTGACGTACCACTGTGAACTGCGCAAGGGGCTGCGGTTCGCGGACGGCCGGGAGGTCACGGCGCGCGATGTGCAGTACTCCTTCGACCGGATCCGGCGGATCGCCTCGCCGCAGGGGCCGGCCCCGCTGCTGGACACACTGAAGGCGGTACGGGCCCAGGGGCGCCGGGTCACCTTCGAACTGGCCGCGCCCGACGCCACGTTCCCCTTCAAGATCGCGACGGGCGCCGGGGCGATCGTGGACCGCACCAGGTACCGGGCGGACCGGCTGCGCACGGACGGGCGGGTGTACGGCTCGGGCCCGTACGTGCTGACGACGTACGAAGCGGGACGGCGGGCCGTACTGGTGCCCAACTCCCGCTACCAGGGGGCGGTGAAGGACACCGGACAGCCGGTCACGGTGCGCTACTTCGCCGACCCGGAGAGCCTGGGCGCCGCCTGGCGGGTGCGCGAAGTCGACGTAGCGGGACGGCAGTTGCCACCCGCCGACGTGGCGGGCAAGCCGTCGAGCGGCCCGGATGTACGGGTCGCCGTCAGCCCCGCCGCCAACACCCGCTCCATGGTCTTCAACCTGCGGCCCGGCTCGCCGCTGGCCGACCCGCTGATACGCCGCGCCGTCGCCGCGACCGTGGACCGGGCGACGCTCTCCCGCGACGTCTACGGCCGTACGGTCGAGCCGCTGTACGCCCTCATCCCGCAGGGGATCACCGGCCACAGCACCGCCTTCTTCGACCGCCACCCGCAGCCGGACCCGGGCGCGGCCCGCGCGCTGCTGCGGCAGGCCGGGGTGCGGCTCCCGGTCCGCTTCGGCCTGGCGTACTCGCAAGGGGCGGCCTCCGGTCCCGAAGCGGCGGAACTGGAGAGGCAGTTGGAGGCCACCGGGCTCTTCGAGGTGAGCACCAGGAAGGTGGAGTGGACCCAGTTCCAGAAGGGGTACGCACGCGGCGCCTACGACGCGTACTGCATCGGCTGGGTCGCCGACTTCCCCGACCCCGACAACTTCACCGCGCCTCTGGTCGGCACGGGCGCCACCCTGCACACCGGCTACCGCAGCCCGTACGTGGACAGGCTGCTGCGCGCCACCGCCCGTGAGACCGACCGCGGCGAGACCCGCGCCGACTTCCGCGCCCTGCAGGTGCGCATCGCCCGGGACGTGCCGCTGCTGCCGCTGTGGCAGCGCAAGGACTATGTGCTGTCCACGACGGCGGTGTCGGGCGCGGAGTATCTGTCGGACGGCACGGGCATCTGGCGGCTGTGGAAGCTGGGGAGGATCTGAGCACGCGCCTCCGCCCGTTCCCTGCACGTCCCCCTCCAACAACCCTGGGGCGGTGACTCGGACGGTCAGGGGGATCCGGACGGCCAGGAGATCCGGGCGGCCAGGGGATCCGGACGGTCACGGGGCCCGGACGGCCAGGGGATCCGGACCGTCACGGGATCCGGACTGCCACCTCCGGGTTCTGCGGTGAGGGACCGTCGAGCAGGGGCTGCGGTATGCCCCGCAGATGGCGGTCGAAGAAGGCCGTGACGTAGGCGCGGGTGATCTCTCCGCCGCGGTGGCCCGGCAGCGTCGCCTTGGGGTCGCCCACGCCCACCTGCGCGCCGAGGACGGTGATGTCGTTGAAGGAGAAATGGCCGGATCCCGCGACGGTCAGCCAGCGCTTCCAGCCGTCCAGATGCCGCCAGGCGGCGTTCCAGGAATCGTCCACGGGCCCGGGGCTGTGGGTCTTTTCGGTGCCGAGCATCAGGAACGGGCGCCCGCCGAGCCCCGACGCGGGGACGGGGGCGGAGAAGGTGCCGTCCAGATTCGCCCCGGCCCGGATACGGCCGTCCCGCTCCATGGCGGTGACGGCGCTGTTCCCGCCGATGGAGTGCCCGGCCATGCCGATGCGGTGCCGGTCCACCACAGCGGCGTGCTTCCAGGCGGGCCGGGGACCGGTGAGGCGGTCGAGGACGAAGGAGACGTCCTTGGCCCGTCCATGGGCGACCGCGGCGTAGAACGCCCTCTTCTCCTCCTTCGTCGTCGCCTCCTTGGACTTCTCGCACGCGACACAGTCCAGCGTGCGCCCGCCGGGGAAGGTCGCGCCGAACGCCTCGTAGGCGTGGTCGACCAGGGCCACGACGTGGCCGCGGCCGGCCAGTTCCTCGGCGAGGACCGTGAGGGTGGCTCTGGGCAGCGAGAAGCCGGGGGAGAGGAGCACCAGCGGGTGCTCGCCGCCGACGGGACGGGCGCCACTGCGGGCGTTCAGGCGGCTGGCGCCGAGGGCTTCGGGAGGGAAGGCATCGGCGAGCCGCATGCTCTCCAGCAGCAGCCGGGCCTCGTGCGTGGACATGTACGTGGCGGGGGCGCCGGTGCCGGGACGCGCCGGGTAGAACATCGACACCATCAGCTGTCTGCCGCCCGCGGAGGGCACCCACGGGTCCGCACGGCTCGTGTCGGTCAGTGGCAGGGTGTCGCGTCCGACGGCGTACGGGCCGGTGGGCCGGGGCAGTTGGATCTGCGCCCTGGCGGCGGGGGAGGCGCCTTCGGCGGCGGTGGTGCCGTCACGGACGGCGAGGGCGGGGGTGCCGGCGAGCGCAGGGGAGGCGGCGAGTACGGGGGAGGCGGCGAGTACGGGGGTGCCGGCGAGCGCAGGGGAGGCGGCGAGTACGGGGGCCGCGGCAGCCGTACCCGCCATGGCGGTCGCGGTGGCCGCAGCGACCGGCAGTGTCAGTGCGAGGACGGAGGCGAGGGCGGCGGTGAGGGCAACAGCCCTGCTGCGGCGTCGAGTTCGCTGGTTCATGATCGGACGGTACCGAGCGCCGGCGACCCACCGGTATCGGGGAAGTCCGCATCCCGCCCCCGAGGTTTCTGCGGGAGATCCCCGGAGCGCCCCTCAGGGGCGCGCGCTCCCGCCTGCCTTCCGGGCCGCCCGCTTCCCGCCCCTGGCCTTGGCGGCGCCCGCCACCCCGGCCGCCGCTGGGAACATGAACTCGCCCATCACATCGGTCACTTCGCGCACCAGCGGCCGCAGTACCCGAAAGCGGGAGGCCGAGACCGCCCGCGCGACCAGCGGCGCGGTGCGCTCCACCAGGCGGCGGCTGCGCTCGCAGCCCTCGGAGCGGTCGTAGACCCAGTACAGCACCAGGCCCATCTGCTGCAGCCACAGCAACTGCGGCAACTGCTCGGCGAGTTCGGGGTCGGCCTTGGTGTCCGATCCGGCCAGGACCTGCCGCTGGATGGAGACGGCCGCCTCGCGCGGCCCGCTGGACTCCTCGGAGAAGGGACTGAGCGGGCTGTCGGGATCGGCGGCGTTCTTGAAGAACTGCCCGGCGAACTCGTGGTACGGCGCGGCGATGTCGAGCCAGGCCAGCAGTACGCCGCGGATCCGTCCCGCCAGGTCTGTCTCCGTGGCCAGGACGTCCCGCACCGCCGCCGCGTGCTCCTCGGCGATCCGGTCGTAGAAGCCCTGCACCAAGTGCTCTTTCGAGGCGAAATAGTAGTAGGCGTTGCCGACCGAGACCCCGGCCTCCTGGGCGATGGCCCGCATGGTGGTCTTGTCGTAACCGCGTTCCTGGAAGAGCCGCAGTGCGGTCTGGAGGATCAGCGTCCGCGTCTGCTCGCTCTTGGCGCTGCCCGTACCGCCCGAGGCCCCGGCACCGGCCCCGGCGGCCCCCCGGGCCGGAGCCTTGCCCCGGCCCCCGGCCTGCGTCTTCTTCTGCGGGCTCACCGCGTCCGTCGTTGCTTCGTCCACGCCCCGACCCTAATCCCCCGCCCCGCACCCCCCGCACGCCACGACCGCCCCGGTCCACGGTCGTGGCGGGCACCTCGCTCACACCCCCGTCGCGGGCGTGGTGCCGTGCCCCGTCCCCCTGGACGTGTCCAAGGGGACCCGCCTCCCTGAACGTGTTCAGAAAGTTGGTGCGCCCTGGACTGTAGACCTTCTTTTGAACACGTTCAAGGCAGCAGTCGTCGGCGCCCTCCCTGCCGGCCAGTGCCCTACCTGTCGACCGGCGACCTCCCCGACCGTCGGCCTCCCCGACCGTCGGCCTCCCCGACCGTCGGCCTCCCCGACCGTCGGCCTCCCCGACCGTCGGCCTCCCCCGACCGTCGACCTCCCCCCGACCGGCGACCTACAGCCCCCGCTCCGCCAGAAACCCCTCGATGAGGGCGTGCCACTCCCGCGGGCGCTCGACCATCGGTACGTGCCCGGCCTCGATCTCGGCGTACGCGGCGCCGGGGATGCGCTCCGCCAGGAAGTGGGAGTTGGACGGGTGCACGAGCTGGTCCTGCGTCGTGGCGATGACCAGCGTCGGGACCGCGATGCCGGGCAGGTCCTCGACGGTGTCCACCGTCTTGACGAGCGCGGCCTGCTCCGCGGACCCGCGCGGCGGCAGCGACGGGTCCGGGTCGAGTATCCGGGCCAGTTCCTCCTGCGAGCTGCGCTCCAGGAACTCGGGCGAGAAGCCGCTGAGCGCGCGCAGCCGGGCGAAACCGGCGTAGTCGCCGCGCGCGAGGTGGTCCAGCCACAGGTCCAGCCAGATCCCGATCCGGTGGTCGGGCCGGGCCAGCCCCGCGGTCAGGACGAGGCCGCGCACCCGCTCCGGGTAGCGCGCGGCGAGCCGTACGGACACGCCCGTCCCCACGGAGTAGCCGATGACGGTGAAGGTCTCCAGGCCGGCCCGGTCCGCCTGGTCGACCAGCGCGTCCGCCAGGTCGTCCAGCGTCAGCGGCACCGCGGCCCGCGGGGTGTGGCCCGAGCCCGGGTAGTCGGGCGCGACGACGGTGTGGCCGGAGGCGGCCAGCAGCGGGATCAGGCCGCTGTAGTTGTCGTCGATGCTGCCGGTCGCGCCGTGCGCGAGCAGGACGCCGGGGCCGGAGCCGGTGACCCGGGTGGACAGGGGCGGGAGGGGCGAAAGGGACGACTGGGGTGCTGCGGGAATCTGTGTCATGCGCATCAGGTTGACCCCTGACACCAGTGTGAAGGTCAAATGCAGTCGGGAGGCGCGGAGTGGCGGGGCAAGCGGTGCTGATCGGTGAACTGGCGCGGCGTACCGGAGTCAGTACGCGCTCGCTGCGCTACTACGAGCAGCAGGGGCTGCTGTCCGCACGGCGGGACGCGAACGGCTACCGCCGCTACGACCCCGAGGCCGTCGAGATTGTCGGCCGCATCCGCGACCTGCTGGCCACCGGCCTGAGCACCGAGGACATCCGCGGCCTGCTGCCCTGCGCCCAGGGCGGCCCCGGCCTGACTCCGTGCGCCTTCTCGTGCGGAGTGATTGAGCGTCAGATGTCTCAACTGGACGCGGAAATAGCCGAGTTGAAGCAGCGCAGGGCGGCGCTGGGCGCCTATGCGCAGCTCATGCGGGAGCGCCGGGACCAGGACGCGGCGCTCGCGGCGATGGCGCTGCGGGCGGGCTGACGAGGCCGGGAGGGGCCGGGCTCAGGGCTCCGGCAGCCGGTGCGGCGGTCCGGGCTCAGGACTCCAGCAGCCGGTGCAGCGCCGCCTTGAAGCTCGTCACGAACCCCTCGCGGACCGGCGGCGCGAGAAGGTCCAGCGACAGATACGGATTGAGGTCCTCCAGCTCGACCAGGAGGAGTTCACCGCCGGGCGCGCGGCAGGCGTCCACCCGCTGGATGCCGTGCTCGACGGTGTTCCAGTCGATGAAGCGCTGGGCGAACTCCAGGTCGGCGGCGGTGGGTTCGTACGGCTCAAGGACCCACCGCTGGTCGGGTCGCGGCGCGTGCAGCGCGTACTGGAAGGCGTGGTCGACGAAGTAGAAGGAGACCTCGTAGCGGAAGTCGATGCGCGGCTGGACCAGGACGCCGTCGTAGGAGAGGCTCTCCAGCCGCTCGCGCGGGACGAATTCCAGGCCTATGGAGTCCGCGCCCAGCTGCGGCTTGACGACGTACTCGGCCGCGTCCGGGAGGCGGCCGAGGTCGGCGCGGCGCTCAACGGTCGGGATGACGGGGTATCCGGCCGCGCTCAGGTCCAGCAGGTAGCGCTTGCCCGCCATGTCGGCGCGGCCGGTCAGCTGGTTGTAGACGCGTACGCCGTCCCGCAGCGCGCGGGCGCGGAAGGCGTCGTGACCGGCCTGGTAGTTCAGTACCGGGCCGCTGTTGCGGACCACGACCGCGTCGAAGGCGTCCATCAGCGCGGCCGCGTCCAGCGGGTGGCACAGCGCGAGGCCGAAGTCCTCGCGCAGGCGGGAGGCCAGGAAGATGTCCTCGTCGCAGTACCGGCGTCCGCGGGCCTGGTAGGCCAGGTCGGTGACGTACAGGACGCGGGGTTGGGCGGAGCGCATTGCTGGACTTCCTCGCTGGTTTTCCGTGCCGTGAGCTGACCCATGGCCAAAGAATTGACTTTCGGTCAACGTACACGGCCGCCCGCCGCCGACCGCGTCCACCCCGCCACCGGCCTTCGCCCCGGCTCCACCGGACGCGTCCGCCCCACCCCCGGACCCACCCCTTCCGTTTGTGTCCTTCCTGTCCGCACCGCGCGCCACGGTTGCCCAAACCGACTCGTGAGTCGGATCCTCGTCTGCGTCGCCGTTCGGGGGAGCGGTGTACGGAAGACAGTTGTGGGGTGGACGTGCTGCGAGTGCACTTTGCCGCGGGAGATCTGGCGGCCACGAGAATCGCCGGCAGCGCCGACCCGCTGTGGGAGACCGCCCTGAGCCTGCACCGGCTGCGCGAGGCCCGCGGCGGACCGGAACAACCCCTGTGGGCGCGGCGGCCGGGCCCCGACGGCTGGCGGGACCGCGCCGTACGCCAGGCCGCCGGGCCGCTGCGCGTCCTGCTCGCGCTGGTCCCGCCCCGCGGCTACTTCCCCGACTTCCTCACCCCGCCCGCCGGTTCGGCCGGTGTGGAGCCCGGCCTGGAGGCCCTCATGGCCACGCCCCGCCACCGGCTGCGCACCGAACTCGCCCTGCTGGCACGGAAGAACACCCTGCCGCCTTGGGCGCGCTCCATAGCCGACGGTGAACCGGCCGCCCTGCGCGCCCTCGCCCGCTGTCTGCGCACCTACCACCACACCGTGATCGGCCCCAGCTGGCCCTCGGTCGGCCGCTGCGCCGAGCACGACCGCGCGCTGCGGCTGCACGCGCTGCGCTCCGGCGGCGCCGAGGCGCTGCTGCGCTCGTTCGGCCCCGTCATGCGCTGGCGCCCGCCCTGGCTGGAGGTGTCCTACCCGCTGGAGCGCGAACTGCGCCTGGAGGGACGGGGGTTGACCCTGGTCCCGTCCTACTTCTGCCGCGCCCCGATAGCGCTCGCCGATGTCCGTCTGCCGCCGGTCCTGGTCTACCCCGCGGCCGGCTTCGGCACGGAGGAGGTCCGTGACGCGGCCACCGGGTCCGAGGCGCGGGACGACGAAGGGCCCCGGTTCCGTACGTACGGAACCGGGGCCCTTCAGGGCGTACGCCGCATGGGCCGCGTACGCACCGGACTCAGAAGCGGCGCGTGATCAGCGCCCGCTTCACCTCCTGGATCGCCTTGGTGACCTCGATACCGCGCGGGCAGGCGTCCGTGCAGTTGAAGGTCGTACGGCAGCGCCAGACGCCGTCCTTGTCGTTCAGGATCTCCAGGCGCTGCTCACCGGCCTCGTCGCGCGAGTCGAAGATGAAGCGGTGCGCGTTGACGATCGCCGCCGGGCCGAAGTACTGGCCGTCGTTCCAGAACACCGGGCACGAGGTGGTGCACGCGGCGCACAGGATGCACTTGGTGGTGTCGTCGAAGCGCTCGCGGTCCTCGGCGGACTGCAGCCGCTCGCGGGTCGGCTCGTTCCCCTTGGTGATCAGGAACGGCATGACGTCGCGGTAGGCCTGGAAGAACGGCTCCATGTCCACGACCAGGTCCTTGAGGACCGTCAGGCCCTTGATGGCCTCGACCGTGATGGGCTTGTCCGGGTTGATGTCCTTGATCAGCGTCTTGCAGGCCAGGCGGTTGCGGCCGTTGATGCGCATGGCGTCCGAGCCGCAGATGCCGTGCGCGCAGGAGCGCCGGAAGGTCAGCGTGCCGTCCTGGTCCCACTTGATCTTGTGGAGGGCGTCCAGGACGCGCTCCTTGGGGTCGATCTCCAGCTGGAAGTCCTGCCAGCTGGCGTCCTCGGAGACCTCCGGGTTGAACCGGCGGATCCGGAAGGTGACGGTGATCGTGTGGGAAGCGCCGGCCTCGGCCGCGTCCAGCGCCGCGGAGTGCTTCTCCATGGTCGGGGTGCTCATCAGTACTTACGCTCCATCGGCTGGTAGCGGGTCTGCACGACCGGCTTGTAGTCGAGGCGGATCGACTCGGTGCCGTCTGCGCCCACCTCGCGGTACGCCATGGTGTGCCGCATGAAGTTGACGTCGTCGCGGTTGGGGTAGTCCTCGCGGTAGTGACCGCCGCGGGACTCCTTGCGGGCCAGCGCGGAGACCGCCATGACCTCGGCCAGGTCGAGCAGGTTGCCCAGCTCGATGGCCTCCAGCAGGTCGGTGTTGAAGCGCTTGCCCTTGTCCTGGATGGACACGTTCTTGTAGCGCTCGCGCAGCTCGGCGATCTTCTCGACCGCGCTCTTGATGGTCTGCTCGGTGCGGAAGACCATGACGTTGGCGTCCATGGTCTCCTGCAGCTCCTTGCGCAGCTCGGCCACCCGCTCGTTGCCGGTGGAGGAGCGCAGCCGCTCGACCTGCTCGACGACCAGCGAGGCCGGGTCCTCGGGCAGCTCGACGTAGTCGGCGGTCGCGGAGTACTCCGCCGCCGCGATGCCGGCCCGGCGCCCGAAGACGTTGATGTCCAGCAGCGAGTTGGTGCCCAGGCGGTTGGCGCCGTGCACGGAGACACAGGCGACCTCGCCGGCCGCGTACAGACCCGGCACGACGGTGGTGTTGTCCGCCAGGACCTCACCCTCGACGTTGGTCGGGATGCCGCCCATCGCGTAGTGCGCGGTGGGCTGGATCGGGATCGGGTCCGTGTAGGGCTCGATGCCCAGGTAGGTACGCGCGAACTCGGTGATGTCCGGGAGCTTGGCGTCCAGCTGCTCCGGCGGCAGGTGGGTCAGGTCCAGGTAGACGTGGTCGCCGTCGGGACCGCAGCCGCGGCCCTCGCGGATCTCGGTGTAGATCGAGCGCGAGACGACGTCACGCGAGGCGAGGTCCTTCATGACGGGCGCGTACTTCTCCATGAAGCGCTCGCCGTCCTTGTTGCGAAGGATGCCGCCCTCGCCGCGCGCACCCTCGGTCAGCAGGATGCCCATGCGCCAGATGCCGGTCGGGTGGAACTGGAAGAACTCCATGTCCTCCAGCGGCAGTCCACGGCGGTACGCGGCAGCCTGGCCGTCACCGGTGAGGGTGTGCGCGTTGGAGGTCACCTTGAAGAACTTGCCGGTGCCGCCGGAGGCGAAGATGATCGCCTTCGCCTGGAAGACGTGGATCTCGCCGGTGGCCAGTTCGTAGGCGACGACGCCCGCGGACTTCTTGACCCCGTCGACCTCCTGCAGCAGCAGGTCCAGGACGTAGAACTCGTTGAAGAACTCCACGCCCTCCTTGACGCAGTTCTGGTACAGCGTCTGCAGGATCATGTGGCCGGTGCGGTCCGAGGCGTAGCAGGACCGGCGGACCGGGGCCTCACCGTGGTTACGGGAGTGACCGCCGAAGCGGCGCTGGTCGATGGTGCCGTCCGGCGTCCGGTTGAACGGCAGGCCCATCTTCTCCAGGTCCAGGACCGAGTCGATGGCCTCCTTCGCCAGGATCTCGGCGGCGTCCTGGTCGACCAGGTAGTCGCCGCCCTTGATCGTGTCGAAGGTGTGCCACTCCCAGTTGTCCTCCTCGACGTTGGCGAGGGCGGCGGCCATGCCGCCCTGTGCCGCGCCGGTGTGGGAGCGGGTGGGGTACAGCTTCGTCAGGACCGCGGTACGGCTGCGCTTGGTGGACTCGATGGCCGCGCGCATGCCCGCGCCACCGGCGCCGACGATGACGGTGTCGTACTTGTGGATCTTCATGAGTGGATTACCTCAGCCCCGTGCCTAGCGGAAGTTCGGGTCGAAGGTGAAGATCACCAGCGTGCCCAGAAGGACGGTGAACGTCGTCGCGACGTACAGCAGCATCTTCAGCCAGAAGCGGGTCTTGTCCCGCTGCGCGTAGTCGTTGATGACGGTGCGCAGGCCGTTGGCGCCGTGCAGCATGGCGAGCCACAGCATGGTCAGATCCCAGATCTGCCAGAAGGGGTTCGCCCAGCGGCCCGCCACGAAGGCGAAGCCGATCTTGCTCACGCCGCCGTCCAGGACGAGCTGGATCAGCAGATGGCCCAGGACCAGAACGACCAGCACGACGCCGGACAGGCGCATGAACAGCCAGCCGTACAGCTCGAAGTTGGTACGGGTGGCCTTGGGGGTCTTCTTCGTACGCTTGCGGGGCGGCTCGATCACCGGAGCCGGGTTGTCCACGTCGTACAGCGACACGGATTCCTCCGTGGCAGGAGTCGTCTCGGCAGACATCGCGCTTCATCAGCTCCCGAACAGCGTGCGCAGCGTGTGCTGCAGCACGGGGTAGAAGGCACCGGCCATCAGGACCAGCCAGATACCGACGACGGTCCACAGCAGCTGCTTTTGGTACTTCGGGCCCTTGGCCCAGAAGTCCACAGCCACTACGCGAAGGCCGTTGAGCGCGTGAAAGAGAATGGCGGCGACGAGGCCGTACTCCAGCACATTGACGACGGGCGTCTTGTAGATCGCGATCGTGTCGTCGTACGCCTCGGGCGATACGCGGACGAGTGCGGTGTCCAGTACGTGAACGAACAGGAAGAAGAAAATGAGGACGCCGGTGACTCGATGAGCCACCCAGGACCACATGCCTTCCCGGCCGCGGTACAGCGTTCCAGCCGGCACGGAAAAACCCTCCGGGAGCGGGGATTGGGGCCTGCCGGCTTCTCTGTCGGTCTGGCCCGGCCGGGTACGGTCCACCGGCCCCGGCCATCGTAGCGACGGACTGTCGGTTCCTCCCGCCGGGGTCCTTAGGTGTGATCAAACAGGCACGGACGGGCTATCGCACAGGAGCGAATAGGGAGATTACGGGCGGTACGCGGCAAGGTGGGTGAGCCGGCTGCGGGTGATGCGGCGCAGCTCGTCGGCGGCGACGGCGCGCTCCTCGTCCGGCGCGTTGCCCAGCCGGTGCCGGATCGCGCCCAGGACGTGGCCCAGCAGCTCGGCGTCCTCGAACCCGTCCAGGCAGATCACGAAGACGTGCCGGAAACGGCGCTCGTACTCGGCGTGTGCCGCGCGCAGGGCGGTGTGCGCGGCGAGCGTGCCGGGACCACGGGCGCCGACCAGCGGCTGCGGGGAGACGGACTCCTCGGCCAGCGCCTCGTCCAGCTCGGCGGGGGAGAGGTCGTAGCACGCCTCGTCCGCGGCGGCCAGCAGTGACTCCAGGTCCGGGTAGGGGCGGTGCTCGGCGATCCGGCGGGCCCAGCGGCGGCTGCCGCAGCAGGCCAGCAGGGCCGCCTCGGCGGCGCCGGGATCCGCGTGGTTGAAACGGTGCAGACCGTCTGCGGACGTACTCGGCTGCGCGATACGGCTCTGGAAAGGTAGAGCGGGCCGGTAAGAGG
This sequence comes from Streptomyces sp. UF-297, assembly GCF_058245575.1. NCBI lineage: Bacteria > Bacillati > Actinomycetota > Actinomycetes > Kitasatosporales > Streptomycetaceae > Streptomyces > Streptomyces sp. UF-297. The sequence goes on from NZ_JBSIBZ010000030.1 coordinate 81,301, forward strand.
CCGGGGCGTGCAGCGTCGTCGGGCGGGCGGCCGGGATCTCGCTGGACAGCGTGGACTCCTCAGGACAGAAGCGGACGCTCACGTCAGTGACGCGAGCTCACGGGAGCTGACTCTGCGAAAGGGGTGGAGGGAGGCGAAGGGGGTGGCGGGGGTGGCGAATGGGGTGGCGAATTGGTTCGTCACGCTAACGACGGCGAACAGTGATTGTCCGACCGGTGCGCGAATTTCACCCGGATGAGAGAGCTTTCGCGCGCGTAGTGGACGGGGATGCTCCACGCCTGGCAATACCTTCACCCGGAAAGGGAGGTTTGCGTAGATGAGGAACCGTACGACGGGAACGGCGGCGGCCCGGGTGGCCCTGACGGGCCTGACCCTGACCTCTGCCCTGGCCTTGACAGGCTGCGAGAGCGCATCCGGTCCCCGCGACCCCGGCGGTGACGACAAGTCGCCCGCCTCCGCCCCGGCGGCACCCACCCCCAGCTGGTCCCCGGTGGCCGGGCCGCTGCGCACCATCCCGGCCGTACGCGACGTCCGCCCGGAACAGGGGCGGGGCTGGCGCCCGGGACCGGCCGCCCGCATCGTCGTACCCGCGGGCAAGGACTCCGCCATCGCCGACGAGGCCCGGCTGCTGGCCCGGGAGCTGGGCGGGATGCCGGTGGCCTGGGGCCGGGCGCCGGTGCGCCCCGGCGACATCGAGCTGCGGCTGACCGGCGCGCCGGGGCGCCCGGACAACGCCCCCGCCCGCACCACCGCCGAGGAGGCCTACACCCTCACCGCCCGCGGCACCCGCCTGACCCTGACCGCCCCCACCGACGCGGGCCTCTTCTACGGCACCCGCACCGTCGTGCAGTCCGTACGCGCCGCCGGCGGCGTCCCCGAGGGCACCGTCCAGGACCGGCCCGACCGCGCCCAGCGCGGCCTGTCGGTGGACACCGCCCGCAAGCACTTCACCGCCGAGTGGATCGAGGCGCGGATCCGCGAGAGCGCCGACCTCAAGCTCAACCAGCTCCAGCTGCACTTCTCCGACGACCAGGCCTTCCGCATCGAGAGCGCGAGCCACCCCGAGATCGTCTCCAAGGACCACCTGACCAAGGAGGAGGTGCGGCGGCTGCTGCGGCTGGCCCGGAGCCTGCACATCACCGTCATCCCGGAGCTCGACTCGCCGGGGCACCTGGGCGCCGTACTGCGCGCCCACCCCTGGCTCCAGCTGCGCGGCGACCAGGGGGCGCCCGCCCGCGGCGCCATCGACATCGCCCAGCCCCGGGCCGCGGAGATCGTGGACGAGCTGCTGCGCGAGTACGCCGAGCTGTTCCCCAAGGAGCGCTGGCACCTGGGCGGCGACGAGTACCGCGCTCTGATGGCCCGCGACCCCGAGGCCGCCTACCCCCGCCTCGCCCGCGCCGCCCAGGAGCGGTACGGGGCCGAGGGCCGCGTCCAGGACCTGGCCACGGGCTGGCTCAACGACCGGGCCAAGACCCTGCGCGCGGCCGGGGTGCGCGAGATCGAGGCCTGGAACGACGGCTACTTCCGCGGCGGGGTGGCCGCCCCCGACCGGGACCGTACGGTGGCCTACTGGACGGGCAAGGAGATCGGGGCGCGGGCGCCGGAGGAGTATCTGCGCGAGGGCCGCACGGTGGTCAACCTCAACGACGAGTACCTCTACTACGTGCTCGGCGAGCCCAACGCCTTCCGCTACCCCACCGGTGAGCGCATCTACAAGGAGTGGACCCCGGCGGTGCTGCGCGGCACCGAGCCCGTGCCCAAGGAGCTGTCCGGCCCCGAGCGGGTGCCCGGCGCGCGGTTCGCGGTCTGGTGCGACGTCCCGGCCGCCCGTACGGCGCAGCAGGTCGCCGACGGCATCCGGATGCCGCTGCGGGCGCTGGCGCAGAAGACCTGGGACCCGCGGCCGCCCGCGCTGTCGTGGCGGGAGTTCTCGGCGCTGGCCGGCCGGGTGGAGGCCGGCCGCGGACGGTGAGCCGGAGCGGCCCCCCGGTGGGTGAGGCCGGGGCCATCGGTCACATCAACTTCTCTGCGGTAAAGCCCAGTTGAACGGTAGGTGAGTGGTTCTCGCGCCGGGGAAGAGTCCTTCGCCCGTGCCGCGCGTTAACCGTGCGTCCGGCCGCCCGCCCGCCCGAATCAGGAGGGCGGGCGAGGCGGGGCGGCAGGCGGTCGAGCGGTGAGGCGGGCAGTTGAAGGTCGTATTCCTGATTCACAACGCGTACGGGATCGGCGGGACCATCCGCTCGACCCTCAACCTCGCCACCGCCCTCGCGGACCGGCACCAAGTGGAAATCGTCAGCGTCAACAGACCCGTCGCGCGGCCCGAGTTGACGATGGATCCGCGGATCGCGCTGACGCCGCTGATCGAGATGCGCGAGGGCCGCGCCGAGCAGGACGCGCGCGCGGCGACGCCCAGCGAGATCTTCCGGGACGAGCGGATCGACAACGGGCGGCTGGCCGCGACCGCGCTCACCGACGAGCGGGTGGGCACCTTCCTGGCCCGTACGGACGCGGACGTGGTGATCGCCACCCGGCCCAAGCTGATCGGCTACCTGGCGGCCTACGGGCACCGCGGCCGCTATCTGCGGCTCGGCCAGGAACACCTCACCCACGAGGCGCACACCCCCGCCTTCCACGCGGTGATGGACCCCTCGATCGCCGCGCTGGACGCCTTCGTCACCGTCTCCGAGGCGGACGCGCTCCACTACCGCCAGGCGCTGCCGGGCGCGGCGGCCCGTATCCGGTGCATCCCCAACGCCGTGCCCGCCCCCGTCGCCGAGCCCGCCACCGGCGCCTCGGCCACGATCGTGGCGGCCGGGCGGCTGGTGGCCGTCAAGCGCTACGACCGGCTGCTGGCCGCGTTCGCCAAGGTCGCCGCCGAGCGGCCCGAGTGGCGCCTGCGCATCTACGGAAGGGGCCCGGCCAAGGCGGCGCTGCGCCGGCAGATCGACGAACTGGGGCTCGCCGGGCGGGTGTTGCTGATGGGTGCCGTCTCGCCGATCGAGACGGAGTGGGCCAAGGGCGCGGTCGCCGCCGTCGCCTCGGACGCCGAGTCCTTCGGCATGACGATCGTGGAGGCCATGCACGCCGGGCTGCCGGTGGTTGCCACGGACTGCCCGTACGGCCCCAGGGAGATCATCACCGATGGCGTGGACGGGCTGCTGGTCCCCCTCGGAGAGGCGGACGGGATCGACGCGTACGCCGACGCGCTGCTGAGGATCACCGGGGACGCCGCGCTGCGGGCCCGCCTCGGCGCCACGGCGCGCGAGACGGCCCGCCGCTACGAACCGGAGAGCATCGCCGCCCGCTACGAAGCGCTCATCGGCGAGGTGCGCCGCAGGCCCTGGCCCGGTGGGCTGCGGCGGCGCGTACGGACCGTGTCACCGCCCGCCGCACCGCCCGCGCGCGGCACGGTCCGCGGCCCGCGCGCACACTGCCTGGTGGACGCCGACGGCAGCCTCGCCGTCCGGCTGTACGCGGACGAACTGGCCCCCGGATGCGACCACTTGCTGCTGCTGCGCCGCGGCCCCGACCCCCTGGAGGTCCGCGTCCCGCTCCCCGCGTGGCGCGGCGCCGACCTGCGGGTGACCGCCACCCTCATCCGCTCGGGGCGCACCCTGCCCGAAGGCCGCTGGGACACCTACGCCGAGTGCGCCGAGGACGGCACCCGGCGCCGCCTGAGGGCGGAACTCATCGAGCAGCAGCGGCTGTTGACGCTGCCGCTGGGCGCGCGGCAGCGCGGGGTGGACGCCTGGATCCCGTACCGCACCTCGGAGGGATACCTGGCCGTGCGCACCTGGCTGCGGCCCGCGCACGCCGAGATCGAGGAGCTGCGCGCGGGCGCGACGGGCATCGACATGACCCTCGCGCTGCACGGCACGCACGCGGGACCGGGCGCCGAACTCCTGCTGCGCTGCCGGGAGCGGCCCGCGGCCGACTTCGCCCTGCCGGTCGTGGAGGTGGGCGCGGGCGGCGGCACCGTCCTGGCGGGCGTCGCGCATCCCGACCTGCTCACCCGGCGCGGCGAGGGCGGCGTCGACCTGTGGGACGTGTGGCTGCGCCCGCGGCAGGGCGCTCAGCCGGTGCGCGCCGGGCGGATCGCGGGGGACATCGCGGACCGCAAGGCGGTGGACAGCCGGCCGGCCGCGCTGCACGGCGGCATCCGGCTGCGGCCGTTCTTCACCGTGTCCAACGATCTGACGGTCAAGGTCCACGACAGGACGTAACCCTGGTGAAATCCTTTTGACCGACGCCCCGCGGGCGGTGCCCGGCCGCACGGCGGGCAAGGAGACGGCCGGGGCCGCCGCCCCGGGCCCAACCGGGACATGAAGAGCCTCTGACCAGGCGTTTTGACGTCCGTCTGGTGGTGCTCGTTTACCGCCTGGGTCAGCCTGTATCTGGGTGTTCCTGGCTTTTCCTGCCCCCTGTTGGCCACGCGTTGGCTACGCGTTGGCCACGCGTCCAGCCGCGGGTCGGCCCTCGCGCCCGGCAGGCAAGGTTTTGGGGAAATTCCAGTGCGACGCTTTCTGTCTAAGTACACTTAGACAGAAAGCGTCGCAGTCGATGTGCTGGAGGGTGAGTGAAGGAGAACCTGCTGGTCAAGCCGGACGACGTGGTCGACCGGGACCGAGAGTGGGAGCTGCTCGCTGAGCTCCTCACTGATCCGGATCCGGCGATGCGGCTCGGAATCGTGTCGGGGCGACGGCGGCATGGGAAGTCGTACCTTCTGCAGGCCCTGTCCGAGCAGGTCGGTGGCCTGTACGTCACAGCGGTCCGGGAGGAGGGGCGGCTGCCCGCGATCCAGCGGTTCAGCGACGCGGTCGCCGCCCACGCCGGCCTTCGGCCGGGGAGTCTGCGCCTGACCGACTGGCGTGACGTCCTGTCCAACGCCCTTGATGTGGTCGCACGTTCACGGCGACCGCTCCTGGTGATCGACGAGCTGCCGTACCTGCTTCAGCACTCACCCGAGATCCCGGGCCTGCTTCAGCAGCTCTACGACGAGCGCCAGCGCGGCCCCCGGCCCGGGGCCGGGGCGGGCCCGCG